>JAMPDU010000009.1 GCA_023665505.1 Ruminococcus sp. | reverse complement strand
GGAAACCGACGGCTGGGCAAAACTTAACATTTCGGCGGATAATCTTCCCCAACCCGACGGCGACGATATGTACCTGCTTAAAGGCACGGGGGAGCGAAAGTTCAGCTTTGCGATAACGCAGGAGGAGCTTAAACGCTGCGGGAATACTCTGGCGTTTCAGGTGTACAACTGCGTGGTAAAAAAAGTCAGCATTAAGAGCGCGGAGGCGGACGTTAATACGGCGTCCGCCGCCGAGCCGAAGTATATCCCCCTTAACGACGCGTATCAAGGGGACTGGAATTACAGCAAGGCAATAAAAAAAACGTCCTTGAAAGACTTTACGGGGGACGTTAAGGTAACTCTCGACGTTGAGCTTGTGGAGGAGGACGCCTGGTCGGTTTTGCAGTTTGAGGACGGCACGGGCAAGGCGGTCGACATTCAAGCCTGCAATACGGGCAGGGATTATGATAACAATTATATTTTTTTCAAGGGACAGACCCAATTCGCCTTTGTGGTAACAAGAGAGACGTTCGACAAAATCGGGCGTGAGATACGTATGCAAGGCTCAAACGTGTGGGTCAAGGGCGCGGCGGTTGAGAATTACAACCCGCAAGACGACGAGCCGAGCTCCGGCGCAAAAATTATAGAGCTTGACGGCAAGTATCAAGGTCACTGGCAAAACAGTACCCCAATACCGAAAAAAGAGCTGGCGGCTTTCGGCGGCGACGTAAGGGTTACTTTAAACCTTGAAATCGTTAAAGAGGATTTGGAACCTCAGGAAAACAACCGTGACAACAGCGAGTATTGGGTGCAGATTACGCCGAATACGCCGCGGGGAGACGGGAGCGTTCATATAAAAGCCGATTATGTAACGCCCTGCTCTTGGGCGGAGGATATGTATGTGCTGTACGACGTTAACGTACCCGATAAATTCACCTTTGTCATAACGGAAGAGGAAATCGCTCGGCTTGACAATGTGGGGCTTTGCTTTATAGGCTCTAATTTTATCGTGAAATCGGCGGCGCTTGAAAGCGAGGACGTAAGTACGGCGTATACCGAACCTGTGAGTATGGTTCTTAACAAGGAATGTCAGCTTTGGCATAACAATGAGATTGACAAGGACGCGCTGAAAAACTTCAAAGGCGACATCAGGGCAACCCTTGACATTGAGCGTATAGACCCGGACGTGTGGACGGCTGTCGCAATAGAGCGGGATATGAACGTACCCCTTGATATTCAAGCGTACAATATGGGGCGGGATTATATGAACAGATACGTTTTTTACCCGGGACAGACGGAATTTTCCTTTATTATCCCCAAAAAGGAATTTGACGGCATAGACAAAAAAATAATATACAAAGGACAAAATTTGCTTGTGAAAAAAGCGGTTTTTGAGGACTATAACCCCAAAGACGACGAACCGAGTCCCGACGCCACGGTTATACAGCTTGACAGCGAATATCCCGGCTACTGGGTTGACAGCAAAACAATACCCAAAAACGTACTTGAGGAATTTAACGGAGATGTGAGAATAACTCTTTATATTGACTATGTTAAGCGAGATTTAGTACCCGATAATCCGAACGATAACCACAACGGCAGCGAATACTGGCTGCAAATTCAGGCTAAAGGCAACCTTGCCGCAATCGACCGCACGATTTTTCTGAACGCGGATTACATAACCCCCTGCACTTGGTACGACGGTATGTACGTGTTGTTTGACAACGCTGTCCCCGACAGATTTACGTTTGTCATAACATCTGAACAAATCGCAAAGCTTGACGGAAATTACGGACTTGCGTTTGCGGGAAATAATTTTATCGCAAAATCCGCCTGTCTTGAAAAGGCGTAAAATAAATTTTTGAAAGGAACTGTTTGCAATGGATACTTTGGACTTGGAGAGAAAAATCCGCGAGGAAGAGGTTTTCGACGAAGAGACGGTTATTGCCAACAAAGCGCCGGACGTACATATTCTGATAAACAAATATATCCACGAAAAGGAGTTTCATCACGCGGATATAATACGCAAGCTAAACGTTGAGCGCAGCTACGGGTATCAGATTTTAAACGGCAGGCGCGTCCCCACCCGCACGCAGATTATAAAAATAGGGATTATCATGAAACTGAGTTTTGAGGAAGTCCAGCGGCTGCTTAAAATAGCGGGCAAGGAGACGCTTTACGCGAGAAATCTCGTCGACGCCAGAATAATATACTCCCTCGAGCGCAAACTGGACTATGACAAAGCCTGCGAGTTTATTTGGGGCGACGAGGAGGATATTAAGTGAAAGGTTTTCCCGCGGGTTCGATTGAAACCGCGGGAATTTTTGTTTACTATATGATTTTTTAATTATTTAAGTATATTATCAAGCGTCTCAATCAGCTTTTTAACGTCAATCGGCTTGGCGATATGCTCGTTCATGCCGCTCTTTAACGCCTCCTGTCTGTCCTCCTCAAAGGCGTTGGCGGTCATGGCGATTATCGGTATGGACGCGTGCTGTTTGTTATCCAAAGCGCGTATGGCGGTTGCCGCCTCGTAGCCGTTCATAACGGGCATCTGCACGTCCATAAGAACAAGCTGATAGTACCCCGCCTCGGACTTGCTAAGCATATCCACAGCTATTTTGCCGTTTGCCGCGACGTCCACCTTAAAGCCCGCCTCGCCCAGTATCGCCACGGCGATTTCCTGATTAAGCTCGTTGTCCTCCGCAAGGAGAATACGCTCGGTGCGGCGTTTGGTTTCTATCTTCATCTCGTTTTCTTTTTTCTCGGACTTGCTTTCAATCGAAGTAAGGCACCGCCGCAGTTCCGACATAAACAGCGGCTTGCTGCAAAACGCCGTTACGCCCGCCTCGCGCGCCTCTTCCTCGATGTCGGACCAATCGTAGGCGGTAAGCACTATCACCGGGACGTTCTCTCCCGTTTCCCTGCGTATGCGGCGCACTACCTCGATGCCGTTCACGTCGGGCAGCAGCCAGTCCACGATATAGACGTCGTAGTGGTCGTTACGCATAAGAGCCTGCCTTGTCCTCAAAACAGCCTCCTTGCCCGAAAGCGTCCACTCCGCCCGCATGCCTATCTGCTGGAGCATATACGATACGCTGTCGCAGGTGTTGAAGTCGTCGTCCACCACAAGGGCGCGGCAGTTTTTGTACTCGGGCAGCTCTTTCGGCTCGTTGGCGTCGCGGTTAAGGCGGAACATAAACGTTACCGTACACTCCGTACCCACGTTCTGCTCGCTCTTGACGGTGATAGTGCCGTTCATCATATCCACAATATTTTTGGTAATTGCCATGCCCAGACCCGTGCCCTGAATACCGCTTATGGTGGAATTCCGCTCTCTCTCGAAAGGCTCGAAGATATGGGCGACGAATTCCTTGCTCATGCCGATACCCGTGTCCTTTACGAGGAATTCGTAATTAGCGAAACCGTCGGGCGCGCCGGGCTTTTCGGTAATCCTCATTGTAATCTTTCCGCCGGTTACCGTGTACTTCACCGCGTTGCTCAAAAGGTTCAGCAGGACTTGGTTAAGCCTCAGCTTGTCGCAGAAAATCTCCTCGTTGTGGACGTCCACCGTGTCCACAAAAAGCTCCAGCTGCTTGGCGTTAACGTCCCCCTGAATAATGCTCTGAAGTCCGTGGAAAATCTCGGGGAGGCTGCAAGGCTTTTCGTCGAGGTGCATTTTGCCGCTTTCGATACGGCTCATATCCAGCACGTCGTTTATAAGGCTCAGCAGGTGGTTGCCCGAGGTCATTATCTTTTTCAGGTACTCCTCAACCTGATTTTTGTTGTCGATATGGCTTATGGCAAGGGACGTAAAGCCGACGATTGCGTTCATGGGCGTGCGTATGTCGTGGGACATATTTGACAGGAACACGCTCTTCGCCTTGCTGGCGCGGTTCGCCTGCATGAGGGCGTTTTCAAGCAGCTCCTTTTTCTCCATATCGCTGCGGATTTCCTCGTCCACGCAGCGGAAACCCACTACCGCGCTCTTAACGTTTTTCCACTTGCCCGTCCGCACGGCTTTCATCTGGAAATATCTTATATTGCCGCCGCAAAGGGTTCTGTAGTTTACGTGGCACATTTTCTTTGTTTCTAGCTCGCCGCTTATCCACCGGCAGGTGCAGACGTTACGCATCATTTCCTTGTCGTCCTCGTAAACGCAGTTGTCTATGTACTTGCCTATATCCTGCTCCAAAAGCAGTTCTTTTTTATTGCCGAAGATATTCCCCAGCACGTTTCTTTCGCATTCTATCAGCCGCAGCGCGTGACCCGTCCCCGTACCGAGGTCGAAAAAGCACACCAGATTGTAGTCTATGCTGAGCGCCTGAACAAGCTCGGACTGGCGTTTTTCCTGTTCGCTTTCACGCCGCCTCTGCTCGGTTACGTCAAGGAGAAAACGCTGGTAGAACGTCTCGCCGTTTTCCTCCAGCAGCTTGACGTTGCCCATAACGTGTATCATTTTGCCGTCTTTGTGCTCCACGCGGTACTCGACGTTTATGGTGTCCCCAACGTTTTTCAGGGTTCTCATTTTTTCGCGGAACATCTCTCTGTCGCCCTCTATTACCGAGTGAGCCACCATGTCGAAACCGTCCGCCTTAAGCTCTTCGGCGGTTTCGTAGCCCAAAATTTTAAGGGCGGTGCTGTTCACGCTGATAATGCGTTTGCCGTCGATTGAGTGGCACAAAATTCCGCAGTCAATGCTTGTGAAGATTTTTTCCAAAGTACGGTTTTTGCCCAGCAGTTCCTGCTCGAACGCCCGCTCCTTGGTGACGTCTATGCCTATTCCCGCGGTGCCCATAACGCTGCCGTCCGCGTCGTACAGAGGCGATTTATAGGTGGTTAGCAGCCTTTCGCCGTCGCCGGTGAGAATTTTTTCCTCGGCGACGCAGGTCTGTTTTGTTTCCATGACTTCCCGCTCGGACTCTATACAGGCGGGGTCGTCCCGCTCAACGTCCCAAATATAGGCGTGACCTCTGCCCTGCACCTGTTCTTTGGTTTTGTTTACGGTTTTGCAGAAACTGTCGTTTACCTTTTCGTGTATGCCGTTTTTATCCTTGTACCAAATAAGGCTGGGAATGCTGTTTATGGTTGTTTCCAAAAACTGGGACGTTTCCCGTGCGTCCATTACCGCCTTGAAATTTTTCTGCCATTTCGCAAAGCGGAAACGCAGTTCGCCCTCTGACATGGGGGTTATCCAAATATCCCCGATGTTTTCCGCGAATTCGGTCAGTTCGCCTGTCCGCTCCTTTTCCGCAAGCATAATAACTTCGGCGTTCTCCTTTTTGGCGGACAGAAGTTCCCGCGCAAAGGCGGCAGCGTCCCTGCCGCGGACGTCGGCGAAAATAACGTCCGCTTTTTCGGCGGCAGCCGCCTCAAGGTTTCCGCTTACCGCAAATTCGTGTGTGAAATTTTCGAGGGGAGGCATTTTTTTCATCGTTTCAAAAAGCGAGATTTCCTCTCCGATAAGATAAAACCGTACTCTGCAATGATACATAATATTTCCTCCGCACATTTTCATATAGGCGTATATGAATTTTTTATGAATTTCTTATGAATTTCTACAGAAATAAAACATTATTATTATGTCAATTATACCATAAAAGTAACTATATGTCAAGGCAAAATTATCATTTTTTTGTGCAAAGCTACAATTTTTCCGCTTAATCGTGGAGCTTGCTGTCGGCGTAACCCTCTTCAATGGCGGCGTTGCAGCTCTCGTCGATGCTTGCGGCAGCCTCCTCGGGGGTTTTGTCGCCGAAAAGCAGGTCCTGTATATTAAGGTAGAACACCGCCCGAACGCCCCGCCAGTTTGGGTTGTTGCCCGTAAGGTTGACGTTTGCGTCGCTGTTGCCCAAGTACTTGCTTTCGTCCTTCAACGCGTCGGCGTATTTTTCGGCAATACCCGCGCTGCATGGCATTGCGCCCGTCATATAGTCCTTGTAATCGCTTTCGTAAACGTATTTAACAAAGGCTTTTCCCGCGGCAAGCTTTGCCACGTCGCCGTTGTCGAACACCTCAAAGCCTGTGGTGAACACGGTTGCGTAGCCCAAACCGTCTCCGGTGAAATCGGGGAAGTTCACGGAATAAATGTCAAACCCGCCCTCTTTGCGGCAGTTTGTTTCCTGAGCGACGTTGTTGATGTAAATCGCCAGCTGACCGTTGATAAACTGATTGTAGTTGTCCATTATAACCAAAGTGTCGGCTTTGGCGGGAAGATACCCTTTGTCGCCGCAGTCCTTTATCCACTGCAAAGCCGCGATGCCCTCGGGGGTGTTCACGCAGAACCGTCCGTTCTCGTCGAACAGGGGGCAGCCGAACGCCCTTAAAAGGGTCATTATATGGGTGTCGCCCTGATTGTCGGCGGCGTACATCATCATTGGGGAGACCGTGTCGGGCAGGTTTGCTTTCAGCGTTTCAAACACGTAGTCGTACTGCTCCTTGCTCCAGTTCTGGACGACGTTCGGCTCTTTGATAAATTCCTCCAGACCCGCTTGACGGAACAGGTCGGCGTTAAAGGAAAGGGTATTCTGCGCGCTGTAGAAAGGCATCATGTAGGTCTTTCCGTTAAGGGAGCTTTCCGTCCAATAGCTTGGGTAAATGTCGGCTTTAAGCTCCTCGCTTATAATATCGTCCAGCGGCACGACCCTGCCCGTATGTATATAGGTGGACATATTGAAGTACCCCTCGAAAAGCACGTCCGCCGCGTCGGGGGTGTCAAAGCAGCCCGGGACTGCCGCGTCCTCGTTTGTCTGCTCGAATTCGATAAGATTGACGGTTACGTCAGCCTCTTCGTACCCGGCGGCGAAGTCCTCCGCCGCTTTTTGCAGAAACCGGGCGGCAGAGGTGTACCCCGTACCGACGTGGTCGTTCATCTGAAGAGTGGGGCACTTGATATTAAGGGTTACGGCGGGTTTTTCCTCCGCCTTTTCGCAGCCCGCGAAAAGCCCGCAGAGCATTGCCGCGGAAAGTACAATACCGTAAATTTTTTTCATAAAAATCCTCCATATTATGATAAATATTTTTGCAGGGTGTTAAGCAGCACGGGAACGTCTATCGGCTTGCCCACGTGGTCGTTCATTCCCGCGTTCATAGCCTCTTGTTTGTCCTCCTCGAAAGCGTTCGCCGTCATGGCTATGATGAGTATTTTCGACAGTTCGGGGTCGTCTAAGGCGCGTATGGCGCGGCTTGCCTCGTAGCCGTTCATTACGGGCATCTGAACGTCCATAAGAACGGCGCTGAAATAACCCGGTTGGGAATTTTTTACAGCATCCACAGCCTCGCTGCCGTTTTCGGCGGTTTCGATTAAGAAACCCCATTCCTTAAGGATTTCCGTGGCAATTTCGCGGTTAAGCTCGTTGTCCTCCACCAAAAGCAGGCGGCTGCCTTTGAAAGAAATTTCCTCGGCGGCTTGCGGCTCTTCCCGCTTGGCGGCGTTCTGTTCCTCCTGCAAACGGAGGGTCAGGTTTATGATAAACTCCGTGCCCTTGTCTTTTTCGCTTTGCACCTCGATAGTTCCGTTCATCAAGTCGATAATATTTTTTGTAATGGACATTCCCAGACCCGTGCCCTGAATTCCGCTGACGGTGGCGGTGCGCTCGCGGGTAAAAGGCTCGAAAATCGTCGCGGCGAACTCCTTGCTCATGCCTATGCCCGTGTCCTTTACCCGAAGTTCATAGTCGGCGAGACCGTCGTGAGTACCCTTTTCCGCGAGGGTCAGGGAAACCGACCCGCCCGACGGTGTGAATTTCATGGCGTTGGAAAGCAGGTTCAGCAAGACTTGGTTGAGCCGCAGCTTATCGCAGTAAACGTCGCCGTTCGTCACGTTTTCGGTTATGTTAAGCTCCAGCTGTTTGGCGGAGATGTCCGTCTGAATTATGCTGCGGACGTTTTGGAGAATGTCCGCCAAATTTTCGGGCTTTTCCTCGATGACGACCTTGCCCGACTCTATGCGGCTCATATCCAGCACGTCGTTGATAAGGCTCAGCAAATGGCTTGAGGAGCGGCTTATTTTCCCGAGATAGTCCTCAAGCAGCTTTGCGTCGTCAAGGTGCTTTAAGGAAAGATTTGTAAAGCCGATTATGGCGTTCATGGGGGTGCGTATATCGTGGGACATATTGTTGAGAAACGCGGTTTTGGCGCGGTTTGCGGATTCCGCCATATTCAAAGCCTCGTTCAGTTCCTCGCGGTGTTTCTGTTCGGCTCTCGCCTGCGCCGCGGACTGGTGGCTGCGCTGAACCAGTACTATAACAAGCACCACCGCCGAACCCATAAAAATCAAAATTATCAGCACGATGCGCAGCAGGTCTATGCTCTGATCCTCGAAAACGGAACGGTAAACCGACATTACGAAGTACCAGTCCAAATCCTCTATCGGCGTAAAGCGCATCAGTCCGCCGCCGCTGTCAGCCTCGATTGAAATGGTAAACGCCTCGTTCTTTTCGATATGCTCCCGTATGTCCTCCATAGTCACGCCGTCTTTAAGGGTGTACTGCTCAATATCGGCAAAGAAGTTGTTTCGCTGGCGCGCGCTGTGGCTGTGGTAGAGGTTCACGATATAGTTGCCGTCCCGGTCGAAAACGCTGCTGTAGCCCTTGCCGTCGTAGCAGTCGATTTTCAGTTCGTCCAGCAAAGTATTAATATGGTAGCGGCAGACGATGTGGGTAAAGGTTTTCTCCTCGACGGCAAAGGGTTTTATCTTTACGCCCAAAAGCAGGCTCTCGCTGCGGCTTTCAACGCTGTGCCCGTCGCCGTCGTACCGCACGGCGAAATGTTCCTTTTCCTCATGGCAAAGGGCGGTGATATTTTCGTCCTCGGAAATAAACATCGAGCCTGAATAGATATTGTCCTTATCGTCCACCAAAGCAAGGTCGATGCAGTCTATGCCGCTGCCTTTCAGGTTCAGCAGTTCCATAACCTCCTGCGTTGTACTGCATTTCGTCTGACGGCACTCCTCGCCAATGCCCGCAAGGGTGTTCCAGCGGTACTCCAGCGACTTTAAAATAGAGGTTTTGTCGTGGAGGGTCAGCTCGTTCATCGATTGAACCGACAGGTCGATTACCCTGCCGATTACGACGGAGTACAGTATCAGCGCTCCTATGAAAACCACAAGTATCAGGGAAAGCATCATAAACGCCTTTCCCCGCCAGCTTGCGGCGAATGTATGTTTATTTTGTTTCATTTTTCGTTTCTCCCAAAAAATGGTTTCTATAATTACGGCTTTTTATAATTATACCACAAATATTTTGGAAAGTCAATACAAGATTTGCCCGCAAAAAGCTAAAAAAGGCGTTCGGAGCGGAAAGTCCCGAACGCTTTTTTGGAATTTTTTTGAAATTATAAAGAAGACACCGCGGCAGCGATTTTCGCCAGCAGCGCCGCCGCGGGGACGTACACCGCCGTCATGATAAGTCTTTCCGCCAAAACAAAGGATAATTTTTTCACGTGGGAAATGTCCTCCGCGCCCTTTATCACCCAAAATTTGTCGAACCGCACCCATATTTCGTCGATGACAATTCCGTCGAACCAGTTCATTGTTTCAAGCAAAATCAGCGCGTGGACAAACGCCGTTTTAAAGTCGGAAATGCCGCTCCACACTCCGATAAAAATTATCGGCAGCACCCCGCAGCCAACAAGCAGTACCGTGAAAAAAATTACCTTGCGGCGCGACGCCTCTTCTTTTTTTGCAAGTCCCGTTTCAAAGACGCGGTTTTGAATTTCTTTCGGGTAAAAGAAAATTCCCCGCAGCGGGTCGTTCAGCACGAGCAGCTTTACGCACGCCGTAAAAAACGCCAAATAAATAATTACCTGAAAAAATAAAAGCATAATTTTTCACCTTTCATATTTCGGAATTTTTAAAAAAGCAGGCAAATTCCCGCAGCCGCAAGGCATAAGAACGGAAATAAAACAATTCGGGTAATTTGCTGCTTTTTATTGAAACCGAATTGATTGTACCCCGGATTGCCCTCGGTTTCGGGGTAAAAATGCTGAAAAAATTTTGTTTTTGTAATCAAAAACCAGTCCAAAACAATTATGTCGAAAGCCTTTACGCAGTACATTATTATCATAAAACGGGCGAAAAAATTCCAAAAGGAAAAGCCGTTTTTTATGCCGTCGTACGCGGCGTAAATTATCGCCCCCGCGTATATCAGACAGCCGAGTACAAGAATTACCGTACCGATAAAAGTACTGAATTTCGGCTTGTCGGGGAGCTTATTCATAGCCTCCCGCAAATCCTTCGGGAGCCATTTCCCCACGCGGCGGGGCGGCATAAAAGCAGCCGCTCCCCATATTGTCAGAAATAAATCCGCGCAGATCACCGCGGTTGCAATTAACGTTACAGCCATAATTTACTCAACGCCTTTCAGCACCTCAACCATATCGAGGCGGCGTATTCTTTTTGAAAACATAAAGCTCACAAGCACCGACACCGCCAAAACGATAATTCCCGAAATTATATAGTTTGAACCCGATACTTTCAAGCTGTAATCGAAATTTTCGCCGTTGCTGTTCATCATGGCGTTGAGGGAAATATTGCCCAAGGGCGTGCCGATAATTACCCCGATGACGGAAAGCCACAAATTCTGCACGCTTATAAGCCGCCTTATCTGCGAGGACTGCAAGCCCAGCACCTTTAATGTGGCGAATTCCTTAACCCGCTCCCCGAAAGAAAGCGAACCGGAATTGTACAGCACCACCACGATCATAATTACCGAAAATGTTATCATCATAACCAGCATTGCGTTCATAACTTCCATGCTTTCGAGGTAGGCGTTTTTCAAGTCCTCTTTGCTGTGGACGGCGGTTACAAAATCGAGATTTTCTTTGTCAAAAGCGTTTTGATTTGTAACCAAAAGGGAGGGGACGTACTCCGCGCCCGCAGCCTCGAAATCCTCTCTCAGACAGGCTATGCCTTGGGTTTCGGAACTGCGGTAAATAAGTCCGACTTCCGTTTCGTGCCACTCGTTTTCGGAATAAATATGCCAGTAAATTGTGTCGCCGACTTGTATACCCAATTCCTCGGCAAACTTGCGGCTTATGGCGGTTTTGCCCTCGGGTATTTCGGTAATTTCATTGTCAAGGTCGAGGATATTGTACAGACCCTTGCCCTCGGTGACGGTAACCGTTCCTTTCTTTTTTTCGGAAGTATTGGCGTTTTTATTTTTCGCGACTTCAATCATAGAGGTCATAACGGTTTCGCCGTTAAGTTCAGCCGACAAATTGTCCACCGAATTTATATCCGCGTCGGAGGAAAGATTTATTTGGTAATCAGCCGCAAAAATTTTTTCAAAGGTAAGCTCGGACATACTGTCCACAAGCTCGCCGCAGCCTACGCCGTAAATCATCAGCAGCATTCCCACCGCCGTGCCCAGAACGCCCATAAACGCCCGAAGTTTCGCCCGTGAAATATCCCGGAGGTTGTACTGACCGTTAAAGGAGAGTTTGTCCCAAAAAGGAAGTTTTTCAAAAATACATCTTCTGCCTTGTTTCGGCGGCGCGGGACGTAACGCCTCGGCGGGTTTTACTTTGAGTAATTTTCGGCAGCTTAAGTACGCCGCAAGGGTGCAGATGAAAACAATTACCAACGCCATTGCAACATACAGCGGGTGGAAAACCGAATGCAGACCCGGGACTATGTACCACTGCGCGAACATATTCATCATTATGGGGCAAAGCCACACAACGCCGACTATCGTACCCAGTACCGAACCCGCCGCCGAAACGATTAGGCTGAAACTCATATAGTGAAATAAAATTTTGGATTTTTTCATTCCCATGGCGTTCATTGTGCCGATTTGGGTGCGCTGTTTTTCCACCATTCTGCTCATTGAGACGGCGATTACAAGCACGGCGATCACCACAAAAACCGCAACAAAAACGTATGAAAACGTTTGGTGCTGCTCCAGCTCGCTGTCGAGACGGGCAAGTCCCGGGACGGAATTTCTTTCAACCATTGCGGCGAAATCGCCGTTCAGCGCGTCGGCAATTTCCTCCTCGTGGGAAAGTCCGCCGCCGTCTTTTGTGCGGATTATCATCTGCGTGTACGGGAACATTTTCGCTAATTTTTCGTCGTCGATTTTTTCGGCAAATTCAAGCAAATTTTCCCGAGTAATTGCAGAAATATCCATGCCGTTCGCTTTCAGTTTTTCAATTGTTTCATCGAGAATTGACGTGTTTTCGGCAATGGATTCCGCGGTGATTTTTCCCGTTTCGATAAGGTGATTTACATATTCGCGGAGCGGAAAACCGTCGTAGGACATAAAAACAACCGCGATATTTTCGAGGAACATATCCGCGTCGTTTTCCGCTTGGCGGTACTCATATTCCGCGCTTTCAACAAGTCCCTTTACTTTTTTTGTGAATTTAATTCCGTTGTACTCAACGGTAAAATCGTCGCCCACATTTATATTTCTGCGCACCGCAAAGGCGTTTGCAAGCCATATTCCCTCGGTATCGGCGGGGTCGAAATCTTCACCCGAAAAAAGATAGGGAGTGTTGACGGTATTTTCCCGCTCGAGAAAAATATCCGCCTGCACGCCGCCGCACTCGGGAACCGTGCCCTGCGCCGACATGCGGAGCTGGGCGTTTTCCACAAAATCAAGTTTTTTTACCGCCTCGAGATTTTCCTCGGAAAAGCCCTCGCTGTACACCCAAACGTCGGACAAATTGCATTCGTCGTGAAAAATTTCCCGCGCCGCGTTTTGCGACAAAACGTGCCCCTCAAAGGTGATAAAAAGAGCCATTGCCAAAAACGCCAGCAAAAGTACGGAAAAAAACTGACCGAAATTCATTTTGAATTCCCGAAACATTTTCTTTTTCAGCATTACCACTCAACCTCCCCCACGGAAAGAGGATTTTCGTTAATTTTTATTTCTCTGATTTTTCCGTTTTTCATACGGATTACCTTGTCGGCGCACCGGGCGATGTCGCTGTTGTGGGTGACGAGAATTACGGTTTTTCCCTCGTCTCTGCACAGCTTTTGCAGGAGTTCCAGAACCATAACTCCCGTTTGGGAATCGAGCGCGCCCGTGGGTTCGTCCCCCAAAAGTATTTTCGGATTTTTCGCAAGCGCACGCGCTATGGAAACTCTCTGCTGCTCGCCCCCCGACATTTGTGACGGGAATTTGTTGCGGCAATGGGAAAGTCCCACCGTTTTTAAAAGCTCGTCCGCGTCTTTCGCACCCTTGACAATGCTTTTTGTGAGGGCGATATTTTCGTACGCGGTAAGGCTCGGCAGCAGATTGTAAAACTGAAAAATAAATCCAACCGTGTCGGCGCGGTAATCGCCCAACTGCTTGTCGTTCATTGCGGAAACGGTTTTTCCCGCAACGGTAACGCTGCCCTCGGTGGGGGTGTCCATACCGCCCAGCATATTTAAAATTGTGGATTTTCCCGCTCCCGACTGACCGAGAATTACCGTAAATTCTCCCTCGTCGATTGTGAAATTTACGTGGTCGACGGCGGTTTGTTTGCCCTCGCCGCTGCCGTAAATTTTAACGACATCTTTTAATTCAACCAACATTTTTTTGCCTCCGTTTCAAAAAATTAAAATTTTATTTTTCCCGTTTGGAATTTACCCAAACAAGCATTATTCCGAACCAAATAATCATACTTTCGCTCATAAGTCCGTTGGTAAAACCGAGGCGGAACGGACTGTCCGGGAGCAGCATTTTTACAATTTGCAAAAGCAAATAAATCACAAGCACGTTCGTAAACGCAAAGCCTTTCGGGAAAAGGGTTTTCCCGGAAATTTGCAGATAAAACCAGTACAAAAAAGGCGGCAGCATAAACGCCTCGCTGAGGAAAATAACCCATTTCAAATGCCCGTACAAAGCCTCGCAGGCGGGCAGGGAAACCGCCTCGTAACCGCTGCCGTTAAGCCACGCGAAAAGGTACAAAATCATTACGTAAAAAAGGTGCAGACACAGCCAAGGCGTCAGACCGAAAACCGTTAAATAATGATAAATTTTTTTGCAGTTTTCTTTTTTTATAAATTTTTCTATGGCAAACAAACCAATTCCGTAAAAAATTATGGCGGGGAACGACACAAGCATTGAAAGCGAATTTCTCCGGTCGGGAATGTTTTTCACGCCCTCGGTGAGCCACGTCAAATTGCCGCCGTAAGCGGTGTCGCCGTACATCATAAGCCAGTCGCCGCTGCCCATAAAAACGCAGCCTATCATTCCGCAGATGAGCGAAATTGTCATAATTTTTTTATTTATTTTTTGCATTTTAATTTCCTCCCAAATAAAATTTTTTAAAAATTTATTTTGAATTTTTATCCCGCAAAGCCTCGGGAGATTTGTCCCCAACATACCAGTATTCGCAGGTTTTGTCGCCGTCGGAAAGAATATTGTGCCGTATCAGTTTCGCGTGAAAAGCGTTTGCAATGGCGTGGTCGGATTTGCACAAAAGCGGCAGAACGTCCATATAACCGTGTTTTTGCGCGAATTCGTACAGCGGGCAGCTGTCCAGAGAAAAGGCAATTCCCCTTTTGCGGTTGTTGGGATTTACGCGGATTTTCCAAGTGTTGCCCCACTCGTTTCCCCGTTTTTTATCGCTTTTATTTTTGAATTTTTCGAGGAATTTATAGGCAAGTTTCATCAGCCATTTTTTCTTTTCAAGCTTGTTCATATCAATTCGGTTCATAAATTTAAAAGTCTTTGCCAGTGTGTCGTAGTATAAAATTTCAAAATCCTCTTTTGTGAAATCGCGGTCAATCGCCTCATAAAACGCGCACGTCCCGTAAAAAAGAAAAATATTCGAGGACATTATATTTTCGCTGCCGCCCAAATCGCCCTCCTCGCGTATCCATTTGTAATAAAGCCGCTCGGTTTTTTTAAGACGTTTTGCGACCTCTTTTTCGCCGTATTTTTTTCGCAGAATTTTTACCATTGCGGGTCTTAACGCCTTTAAATATTTATCCATTTTCCGCGCTCCTTTTTAATTTTTTATTTGCGCAAATCAAATAAATAAACCAAACTATCATTCCGAAATTCATGCAAAATGTGAATAATCCGTACGCAAAAGGCGTGTCGGGCAGCATTTCTCTCACTTCGGAAATTATTGTCATGGGTACTAACGGGGTGAAAATTGCCGCCGATTTTTTTAGGTAAGTTTTTCCCGCGATTATGGCAATAGGTACGGCTAAGTACCCCGCAAAAACAAATAAATACGCGCCGTAAAAAGCCGCCGTACTAACGTCCGCAAAGCCGCCCGAAAGCGTGACCGCAAGCTCCCGTCCGCCGAATTTATCGGTCTGCGAAAAAATAAAAACCTGTGCCGCCACGATAAAATGAATTATCGGACACGCCGCCGCGCAAAGTCCCAGAATATATTCGAGAACGCGCTTTGTTTTTTCGGTTTTGCCGATGTCGGAAACCCGGGTAAGTCCCGCCTGCAAAAAAAGCATACCGACCATTGCAAGGGCGAAAACCACCGCAAGTTTTGCCGTACTGTAATCCGCGCCGTGCCCTGCGCGAATGTAGTAAAACGCGCCGTCCTCCACCGCCGCGGTATCGACCAGCCCAAGCAGCCAATCGCCGATACCGAAACAAAGGCTGCCGATAATTCCGAAAATGCTGTATTTAATTTGGGGTAAATTTTTTTCCATAAAATCAACTCTTTTAATTATTTTATCAGAATTGTCCCAAGCCCCGTAAGCGCGCCTACCGCAGCCGCGTACAGCAGACCGGGAAAAATCATTCCCTTGACGTGAAACCGTTTCTGACCGTACTCTTTATCCATATGCTCCGTGCCGGGCAGGCGGAATATTTTCCATTTTGCGAACAGCACCCAGTCAATGAAAAACGTGTCCCAAACGCCCTCCGCCGCCAAAAGCAGAAAGCCGAAAACAAAGCCGTCCAAAAAACTTTCCGCGCCTGCGATAATTGCTCCTGCCGTCAGAATTGCCGCGAAAACAATTACCGTCGCAATCTTTTGAGCGACAGCCTTTTTGCCGAGGGGCGCGGTTTCCGTCCGCCCCTGCTTTTTGAAATATTCCTCGCGGATTTCGGGAGGGTAATTATGCGCGCCCGCCTCGGGATTTTTCATTGCCGAAAATATCACCGCCGCCGAAAACAGCGCGATAAAAATTATCGTTTCGGCAATAACGGCGCTCCAAACCATATTTCGCACTCCCTTTAATTTAGTTAGATTAAGCTAACTTCATGCCGCAATAAACGCCATTGCAATATTAGCAATAGCTAACCCAATATTAGTATACTACTTACATTTAGTTTTGTCAATAGGCGCGTAATTTTTTTACACATTTTTAATATTTTGCGCCGCAAAATAACGATAAGCCGGTTTTAAAGCCGGCTTGCGTTTTGTGTTTTATAGGTACAAAGTTTCCGCGAGACGTTTCCCCGCCGCGGTTCTGAACACTTTTGAAACAATTTGTTTTACGGCGTCGGACTGCATGCCGTCCTCGAAAATATTTACCAAAAAATCCGCCTCTATCAATATTTGCCAATCGTCGGAATTTACATTTTCATAAGTGTGGTGGTGCGCGACAAGAAAGCAAACCCGTTCAATCAGCGGCTCCTCCGCGCCGAGGGACAGCAGTATTTCCCGCGCGACGGGCGCGCCCTCTTTTTCCTGATATTTTCCCGCGCACGAGCCGTATTTCCGTTCGCATTCGTGTATTCCTATGTCGTGCAGAATTGCCGCCGTTTCGATAATTTCGGCAGAGTACGGGTCAATATTTTCCGCAGCCGCAATTATTTTCGCAAACTCATGCACCTTAATAAAATGCTGAATTCGCCGCGGGTCGCCTTTGTCGTACTCAATCGCCGCAAAAATTACTTTGTTAATATCCATAAATTTTCTCCTCTCCGCTCCGAACACCAGCGCGTCTCTGCCTGCCGTTTGTTTTGCCGCAATTTTGATTGCCTACAAAAAATTGCCGCGTTTTGAGGGATTTTAACTTCCGTTTAATTATAGCATTAATTGGGTTTAATGTCAAATACCTGCGTTAAATATTTTTATGCTTGACGGGCATGTGAAATATTACCCATAATCAACCGTATTTTACCTGTAAAATACAGGAATATTCAGACAATAATTAACATGTGCCGACAATATTTGTTAATACATAATTAACAAATAATACTCAGTATAACTCTTGAATTTTTTGTAAATCAGGTGTATAATTATTTTTAAGTAACTGTATTAATTGTATGTTTTTCAGACGAGGTGTTTTCCCATGTTCTTAAACCGTTTTTCAATTGATATTATAAGCTCCGATAAAAGGCTTGAAAACGTCCTGAGCAGCGTCCCGCAGCCCGAGGACAGCGTTTTTGAGCTTAGGACATGTCTCCGCCCGGAGGAGAACTGCGGCTTTCCGCCGTCTTGCCGCGCGGTGATTGCCGTGCTGACGGAGCTTAACGGAGCTGTCCCCGAATTTAACGCGGAACATACCGTGCTGATAGCTCCCGCCGATACCGAAAGTACCGAGGAGCTTGAAAAAGCGGACGAAATATGGATTGCGCCGAAAAATGAAAACCTTGCCGAAAAATTGCTGAAAATAAATTTCAAGCGGCTTATGGACAATATGAAGTTCCGCGCCGACAGCCGCAGGACGGAAATATGCCTCAACACCGCCATAGACAGCATTCCCGACCTTGTGTGGTTTAAGGACGACCGCGGCGCGCACCTTATGGTAAACAACGGGTTCTGCAAGGCGGTGGAGAAAACAAAGCAGCAGATATACAAAAAAGGGCATTACTACATATGGGATATACCCAAAAGCGAATACGAACAGGGCGACTACGTTTGCCTCGAGTCGGAGGACATCGTTATGGAGGCGCGGAAAACCTGTCTGTTCGACGAAAAGGTGAAAACCAAAAGCGGCATGCGCCAGTTTAAGACGTACAAATCGCCCCTTATCGACGGGGACGGAAATATTTTCGGCACATGCGGCATTGCCCGTGACGTTACCGATATTCAGAACACCAACAACGAGCTTGACGTGGTGCTGGAAAGCATGCCCTACGCCGTTATCGTCGCGGACGCGCGGAACGCCGTGGTCAGCACCAACTCGAAATTCAGCGGGTATTTTCCCGAGTACGGCAGTATTATCGGAGAAAATTTTGAGGACTGGAAAGAAAAGGCTCTCGCCGAGCACACCGTAAACGCCGACGGCTGCATGGAGATAACCAAAGACACCGCCGACGGTTCAAAAACGCTTGTGTTTAACGAGCAGCCGATTATCGACATTTTCGACAACAACATCGGGTCGCTGAATATTTTCCGCGACGTTACCCTTGAAAGGGCGTACGAAAATCAAACCCTGCAAAACGCCAACACCGATTTTATGACGGGTCTGAATAACAGGCGCAGCCTTTTCTCGTATCTTGAAACGGTTAAAAGCGAGCCGCAGCTCTCGCTGATTACCATAGACCTTGACAATTTCAAGGCGGTGAACGACACGTACGGTCATCAGATTGGCGACGAGGCTTTGACGGAAACGTCGGCGATTTTGAAAAAGTGTTTCCCCGACGACTTTATCGCGCGGCTTGGCGGCGACGAATTTCTTGTGGTAATAAGCGGCGCGCGCTCCGAGGAGGAGCTTGAAAGCGTTACGGCAAAGCTGCTTTCCGCGCTTTGCGAATTTTACAAGGGGCGCGGCGAATTTTCGCTTATGGCGGCAAGCGCGGGGGTTTCCTACGCGGTTATAGAATCGGGAGAGCACGACATCGAAAAGCTTATGGTGAACAGCGACAGCGCGCTGTACTGCGCGAAAAATTCGGGAAAAGCCACATATAAGGTGTACAGCAAGGTTGTGCGAGAGGGAATAAAATAAAATAAACCGGCGCGTAAAGAAAAATTTGCGCGTCTTTATTTTTCGGCTTGAAATTTAATCCGCAATTAAATTTATGTACGCTGAACCGAGCCGTTCGCTGCCGGGGAAATTAAAATTAAGCCCATAGTGACCGTAATAAATATCCTCGAAAACATATTCGCCCGCGGGCTGCAAATTCTTTTTATGAGTATAAATACTCACCCTGCCGAAATAATTAAAATGCCCGCAAACGCTTTCGGTCAAAAGCTCCGAATTGTCAAGGGGGAAATCTGTTTCGCGTATAATAAGGCAGTTTTTTTCCATTGTACAGACCGCGAAATATTCGGTATTGTTATATTCGCAGAAAAGAATTTTTCCTTTTGTAAAAACGTCGTCGTACATATATTTTTCGGCGTCGCCGCACCAATAAAAACAGTTCCCGATTTTGCCGAGAAAATTATTTCTCATAATTTTAAATTTTTCAAAGGGACAGATTTTCCAATTTAAAATTTCACTGCGGCGGCTTACGTCAAAGGTGTACGTATTAAGCCTTGAAATCCTGCTGTAGCCCCATTTATCGTACAAATACACCAATTCGTCCGCCGCTGCGAAAACCATTCCGGCGTAACCGTTTTTCTTTGAAAAATTATCGCAGCCCTCGATCATAAATTGCAGATTTTTATGTCCTCTGTATTTTTTTAAAGTTGCGCCCGCGTAGGGAAAAATAAATTTATATTTATTTCCGTCCGAGCCTTTGCGGTACGCCTCAAACCAATGGACCGCCGACTCGATTTCAAATTCATTGTACACCGCAAAACATCTTTCGGGACGGAAATATTTTTCAAAATAAAAGTCGCAGTATCCCTCCCCGTCGTCGGGAAAACCCTCGAGCCATATTTGCTTTAACCGATTTATTTCGTTATAGGACGGGTGTTTAAGCGTTCTCATTTTTCCTGCCTCCAATCACGTACAGCAATAAAAGTCCCGCAAAAACAGCGGCGATAAGTAAAATACCCTTTTGCTCGCCCATTAAAAGCGCGCCGCCGAAAATTACCGAACCGCTTGCGGAGGCTATGCTTTCAATTGTGCTGTTTATTCCGAGAGCGCGGCTTGCGCCGATTTTTTTCACTTCGGGCATTGCCGCGAAATATACGGACTGCGCCGACAATCCAAAGCTGTCGGCTGCCGCGAAAAATACGATTACCGTGTAGCAGCTCGCGATCGACGGATTAATCGCAAGGTACAGCAAAGCCGCCGCGTAAATAAAAGACGCGAGTATCATTGTTTTCTTAACGCCGAGAATTTCGGTGACGCGTTCCCCTATCGACGCGCCCGCGTAAATTGAAATTACGCCGCTGATTAAAAACGCCATTGATATTTCCGCCGCGGAAAGCAAATTTTCCTCGGCGACAATCGGGAAATAATAGCTTAAAAACGACGCGCAAATCAGGTACGGAATTGTAACGCACACAAACATTTTTATTGCCGAGGGAGTGAAAAAGTCCCTAAGCAGCGGCTTTTCTTTTTTAATTTTATTTGAATTATTTGAAATTACCCGCTTTTTATCCATAAGCAAAATTGTAAAAATTATTACGCACAACCCTCCGAAAGCGGCGGCAAAATACGCGGCAGTCACGCCGAAACTTTCCCACAAAAGAGAGCCTATAACCGTTCCGCAGTTCATTCCCGCAAGGAACGCCGCGTTGTAATGTACAAAGCCTTTATTTTGATTTGCCTCGTCCTCGAAACCCGTAATCCACGTGTTTACCGATATTGTAAGCAGACCGCCGCCTATTCCGCAGACGCTGTTGGCGGCAATTAAAATCCACAAATTCGCCGAAAAAGCCGATAAAATATTTCCGCCGATATAAAATAACGCGCCGATTACGCACATTGATTTTATGCCGATTTTTTTAATTATAAATCCGCAAATTAACGCCGACAGCGCCGAGCATATCAATTCCGCCGACAGAGGAAACGCCGCCGCTACCTCCGCGGGAACGGGGAAATCCTCGTCCCACAAGGATTTGCCGTAAATTGGGAGAAACGCCGTGGTTATATTCGCCGTGAAAAAAATCATAAAAGCTATCGGGCGGATAACGTCGGGAGGAGTTTTTTCGGCGGACTTTTTTTGCTTGAACGCGTTAATTCCGTTGGCAAATTCCGAAAATAAAAGCATAATTACAATAACCGTCATCGCCGACGCGATAAGAAATTTTCTGTACAAAGCGTTGTTTTCCCGCAAAAAATAATTGTAGTCCGTACCCACTTCGATAAAAGCCAGCAATTCGCCGTCTTCGCCGTACGACGGAATTAAAGCAAGGCTGTAGCTGCCCTCGGAAAGCGCGGAATTTTCGGAAATATACGCCTTTCCCTCTTCCGCGACGCGGCTTTCTATCGACCCCGAATATTCACCCGCCATTGGGTACATTATTTCGTGGTACATATCGCTGCGGTAAACCTCGCAGATTATATTGTCAAAAACCTTGTAAATTACCGCGTAAATATTGTCGTTTTTATTTATTTCGCTTTTTAAAATTCCCGATATTGTTTCGTTAAGCTCGGAATAATCCGCGTCAAAATATTTATCGGGCGAATTAATTTCCTTAACGGTATTTTTATTTATTTTCGCCTCGATTAAATAAGCGATATTCGCCAGTTTGTCCGAAGACGTATTCATAAATCTTTCGTTGCACACCTTAAACAGCGAATATGACGCCGCAACCGTCGCAGCAACCGCGGTTAAAAGTACGATAAACTGCGTCCCCGACCGCTTTGCGCCTACGCAGCCGAAAACCGATATTATTTTTATAACGGAATAAATTCCGATAATTACGCATATTAAAATTGCAAAATAAACCGCAAAAACCGTAATTCGCCTTTTTAATGAAATTTTAATTTTATTTCCGTAAAAAATTTGAGTACCGTCCGGTTCTAACGCCTCGATATTGTAGCGGTAGGACGGCTCGTCCGCGTTTTGGTCGTATTCATATTCCGAGGTGAGAAACGAAACCGCGTTTTCAGAAACAATAAGCCCCGAATAAATAGGACGTTTCGCCAATTCTTTTGAAGTACCGTCGGATATTTTTTCAAAAATTTCGTAAATTCCTTTTTCATCGGCGGCAAAAATTTTACGCCTGCCCATATCGTTGAAATAAAGTCTGCCGCCGCTGTCATACGCCGTTTCCATGGCAAAGCTGCGGTACTCTTCGGTACGCGTTTCGCTTGCGTCGTATGTAAGAATATTTTCGCCGTTTTTTCGGGTGTATATATCGCCGTTCATAAGCGCGGCGGATATTTCAAATTCGTTGCTGAACGAGCTGTCCGCCGCAATATCATAAGCGTTTTCAAGGGGCATAAAAGCAACGTCCTCGGCTTTATTTCCGCAAATTTTTTTCACATAAATTCCCTCCGCGGCAATTTCGGAAAAATAAAATATTCCGTCAATAATTCTCGGGCTGTCGAGATAAATTATCTGTATCCCGTTTTCGTCAAGGGTTTCGGTTTCGTATAAAATTTCTCTTTTTTTGCCGTCCTCGGTAAATTTCAGTATTCTTTCGCGGTAAGCATAGCTGCCGTCGGCGGTGTAGCTTTTGTCGTGTACGTACAAAACGCCGCCGTCCGCCGCGAATGAATCCGCATAATCAAACGAGGTATCGGGATTTCCGCCGTCGACGGTATATATAAGCTCGTTTTTATTATTTGCCGCGATAATTTTATACGAGGAATCGGTCAGATAATAATTATTATTTTCCGAAAATACCGCCTGAACCGGGTTTTCCAAATAAAAATAATCCGAAAAAGGATTATTCCCGACGCACTCGGAAAATTCCGTCACAAACGCCGAAAGCAAAACTATAGCCGCAATTAAAATAAACACAATATTTTTTTCGCAAAAATTTTTAAAATTACTCATAATATTCTCACCGTATATTTATTTATTTTTTTATATGGACGAAACGAGGATTTGTCCGTTATTATGCCGGGCATTCCCATATCCTCGCCGAGATTTAAATATTCCGCGTTTTCAAATTCGCACAGTATTTTTCTGCTTAACCAATAGGTAAGACCCCTTATTTTTTCCGCATTTTTCTGAAAATAACAGCATACGGTATTTTTGTTTATTTTCTCGCAAACCGCGAAAGAAAGGGGCTTGCAGCCGTTATAGGACATTCCTATAATATGACGGTTCGGGTTGTAAATTTCCATAAATTTTTCAAAGGCTTTCCGTTCGCAGCCGTAACGGCAGTTACCGCAATTATGAACGGCGCACCATTTCCCGAAAACGCTTACGCAATCTCCGTATAAAGCGTTATCGTACCGAACATATTTTAAATTCGGGTAATTATTTTCAATAAAATTATATCCGCCTCTTTTTGATTTATTTTTATTGCCGTTTAACGATAAATAATCGCTTATTTTATAAATATAATCGCTGTATTTTTCCATAAAAGATATTTCGGCGGTTTTCCCGATTTTTTCCGCGGTGTGCGCGAAGTCCGCCAGTTCGCCCTCTTCGGCGTACTCAAAAATCGGCGTAATATCGGATTTTTCGCACAATTCAAAAATTTCATTAAAGGCTTTTTCAATTGAAATATTTTTTGAACCGCGAATTAGGGAAAATCCTCTTTCTCCGCTTGTCCCGACCCCCGTAACGGCAATTAAATCATCATAAAAACGGCGGCGGTAATCAAACCTTTCGGACCAAGCGTAAAACATGGAAAACGCCGTATCTCCGAAATTTGACGACAAGCGGAACGGTTCAAAAAAATCCGTGTCGGAAACCGAAATAGGTGAAAAAAATTCATTTATAATTTCATTTTCTTTTAAAATAGAAATCGGCATTTTGCACCTCCCAAAAAATATTTTTTACTGAAATTTCATTTTTTTAAATCCGTCTGAAACCGCTTTTTGCAGCTTTTCATAATACCCGTTTTCAAAAACGCGGCACATCGCCGGGTCCGGCGCGAAAAAATTATTTTCCGACAAAAGCGCGGAGGAACGGCAGCCTCCGCCGCATTTAAGTTTATATTCGCAGCAGCCGCATTTTTTGTTTTCGTCAAAAATATCCGCCGATTTTAATTCAACGCACCGTGTAAACGCGGAATTTGTTATTGCCGATTTAAGAGAATTTTTAAGAATATTCGGCATATTATTTTTAACAAAATCGCTGTCCATAATCGCGTAACAGGGAGAAATTATTCCCTTCGGCGATATATTCAATTCTGTCCCGAAAGTACGGCAGGCAGGGGAATTACGAAAATTATTAACCGATACCGCCGACTTCGGAATAAGTTTGTATTTTCTTTTTTTTGCGTCAAAATAAGCAATCCTGTAAAGGTTAAGGTCAATCGGAAAACCCGCCTCGATATATTTTGGAATATACTCAATATACGCCTCCAAAACCTCTTCAAAAGAAAGCTTTTCATTATCCGATACGTTTTTCCAATTTCCGCATTCAAACGGCGGAAAAACCGTCAGCGAACCGACGCCGCAATCGGCAAGAACGCCTACCGTTTTTTCAAGAGAAACAAGGCTTTCTTTTGTAACGCTCATATAGCAAATTACTTTGTAATTTCTTTTAATTAAAAGAGAAATTACTTTAAAAAAATTTTTTTCCGCGCCTTTTACGCCGCGCATTTTATCGTGAAATCCGTATCCGTCGTAGCTTATCTGAAAAGCGGGGTGAATTCCGCGCGCGTCGAGTTCGTCCAAAAGCGTTTCGGTTATCAAAGAGCCGTTGGTATAAATTGACGAAACAAACAATCCCTCGCTTATAATTTTATCGGCAATTTGCAGAAAATCCGGGCGGACAAGCGGTTCTCCGCCAATTAAAACAATATTTTTTAATCCGCATTCTTTAATTTGAATAATTATATTTTCAAGCTCCGCAAAGCTCAATTCCCCCATAACCGCGTCCGGCGCGCCGACAGAGCAGTGCCTGCATTTATAATTGCATTTTCCCGTAATTGAAAAAATTACGCTGTCAAAATATAAATTCCCGTAATAAAAATATTTCTGATAATCAAAAATATCGCTGTTTGCAGGACATTTTTCAATAATTCCCGATAAAAATAACCGCGTAAAAAAACCGTCGTCTTTCGGCATTTCAAAAACCGAAGATAAAATTTCAAACTGTTTTTCGGTAATTTCAATCGGTCTCGAACCGTTATTTAAACTGTTTACGGCGTATTTTAAATTTTTCCAGCCGCGCAGGCAGAAATCCTTATTTAATTTGCAGAACAATATAATTCCTCCCGCATAATTTTTTCGATTTTCTCTTCGTAACCGCCTTTAAAAAATTGGCACGCAATCGGGTCTTTCTCAAAAAATCCGCCGTTCGCCAAAGCGTTGGCGCGGCAGCCGCCGCAAATATATTTTTTCTCGCAGGAATTGCACTCGGCGTTGCGCTCAAATAAATCTTTGTACGTATATTTTGCGTACGTATCCGCAGGCGAATTACTGAGCGCCTTTTCGAGACTTTGCCCGTTGTCAAAAATATTCGGAGCGATTTTTTCAATTTCCGAACCGCTCATCGCAATGCACGGCAGAACCCGTCCGTCCGGGAGAAGATACGCCGAAATAAAAGCCGTTTCGCACAATGTCCGCGAACATCTTTCGCAATTTCCGCAGCCCGAGGCGAACGGAACAGTATATTTTTTTTCCGCGCGGCTGCCGCTGAAAAATCCGCCGAGGCTTAAATCCATAGGCATACCGTCGGCAGCGTATTTTTTCAGCAATTCAATATACCCGTCAAAAATTTTACCGTAATTTATTTCCCCGCAATTTTGATTTTTCCAATTGCCCGTATTCACAATCGGCACGGCTTTCCAATGGTCGATTTTTAACGACTTCATAAGCTCGTAGGTTCCCGCCGTCGAATTAATATTCCCCATGTGCAGACACGTTGAAACATAGACCGCATACCCCCTGCTTTTTATAAGTTTAATTGCGTTGACCGCTTTTTCCTCCGCGCCTTTTACGCCCCTGAGCCAATCGTGGCAGCCAACTCCGTCATAGCTCACCATAAAATAATTCGGATTAATTTTTCTTTTATCAAATTCGTCCATAAATTTTTCGTTTACGGCAATTCCGTTTGTAAAAACCTGAAGAATTTTAATATGATTTTCAAGCAAGCGGTCGACGATTTCCCAGAAATCCTTTCGTACAAGCGGTTCGCCGCCCGTAAGCGCGACCGTGCCAACGTTTGCTTTTTTGCACTGCTCGATAATTTCATAACATTTTTCAAGCGAGGGTTCTCCGCAGCAATTTTCCCCCGCCGAAATATAACAGTGCCTGCAATTTAAATTGCAGTTTCCCGTTATCGACCATAAAAGAGTGTGCGTATACCGCGCTTTTGAGTAATTATATTTCTGATAATCCTCAAGTTTTTTGGGCTTATTGCACTCTTCAAAAAAACCTTTTTCAACCGCGTATTCAGTCATTTTTCTTACCGTATCGGGTAAAATTTCATCATCGGGAGAAATTCCGCCCGAAGTTATAAGCTCAACCGCGTCAAACTGCCGTTTTGTAAGTTTTTTTACTCTTTCCGCCACGGACGTGCTTTCCAAATCGAGAATACCGTATTTTAAATTGCTCCAGCCGCGCAAAGCAAAGCGGGACTTTAATGTAAAATATCTCATAATAACTCCTTATTTTATTTTAAATCAGCGCATACCGTATAAATATGCGCTGATTTTTAAATTGTCTGCTATACGCTTACATCGGTGGTCGTTGTGGGTTTAACGTCGGGATTTCCTCCGCCGACCGGGTCTCCCCAGCTGCCGCCGCTTGTGCAGTTAATACCAACGTTTCCCTTTCCTCCCGCGACGGAGTCAAGCTCGTCGTCGTCAAGTTCCGCGTCGCCGCTTAAGTACTCTTTCGCCTCGCCGACGGTGATTTCAAAGCCAAGCTCCTTTGCGAGTACGCCGATTTTTTCAAGCTGCTCGTCGCTCGCCTCTCCGATTTTTTTCCCTCCGAGAATTTCTCCCAGCTTTGCCTTTGAACCCTCGTCGGAAATTGCCTTCGCGTAAAATTCTGAAATTTTACTCATTTTAAATTCCTCCTAAAAAATATTTATTCAACTCCTGCCGAAAGACAGGAAATTTGAACCGTTAATAATTATTTTTTCGTAACCTCGGCAGCACCCGAAACCTTGTCGTTTACCGTTTCGGGACTGCCCGAATAAGTTACCTTGCCCGCTCCCGACGCCTCCGCGTTGAGAATTTTTTTTGCGCAAACCTCCGCTTTTGAGCTGCCCGAAACCGTCACCGTCACTTCCTCCGCGGAAAGTCCCTCCGCTTTCAGCATCGCCGCGCCCGATAATTCGTACACCGCCGTATTTGCCGCACCAACCGCCGTCATGCTGCATGCGCCGCTTAAAAACGCCTCGATATTATCGGCGTTTTCTGGCGCACTGTACGTTACCGCCGCCGCGCCCTCCGCCCTGACGGAATTCACCGCGGCGTTAATTGAAATTTTGCAGTTTATTTTGTTGTACATGGTTTTAGGGTCGGCTTTGAACGTAATCGTGCCCGCCGGCTCGTCAACGTCAAGCGTAAAGTCGCCTATAACGTTGTCGTCAGCCTCGACAGCCGCGCTGCCGCCCGACGGCGAAATATTTACCCTGACGGCGGAATCGGTTGTGTTTATTCCCAATAAAATAAATTTATAATTTTTCCCCTCGGGAATTTGAAATTCATTTTCCGACATTGTTCCGCTCCCGTCGATTGTTTTTTCGTAACCTCCTCCCGCGTTGTTTACCGTGACGTCCGGTTTCCCGCATGCGGAAAGTCCCCACGCCAGCGCGATTGCGGAGACAATTGCCGCCGCTTTCGCAATTCTTTTTTTCATAACAAAAACTCCTTTCAAAATCTGTTTATAACGACATTCCACCGTCAATAACAAAAGTCTGCCCCGTGATGTATTTTGATTTATCGGAGGCGAGAAACACGCATAAATCGGCAGTCTCCTCCGGCGTACCAAAACGTTTCATGGGAATTTTTTCAACGCATTTTTTTCGGTACTCCTCCTCAAATCCCGCCGTCATGGCGGTTTCGATATATCCCGGCGCAACGGCGTTTACGCGGATTTTCGGCGCAAGCTCAGCCGCCGCCGCTTTCGTCAAACCGATAAGCCCCGCCTTTGACGCGCAGTACCCCGCCTGCCCCGTTCCGCCCTTTAAGCCGAAAACCGAGCTTATATTAATTATCGAACCGCCCCCCGCGCTCATAGGCACGATAACGCTCTGTACCGCCAAAAAAGCCGCGGTAAGATTGCAGGAAATCACCTTTTCAAAATTCCCGCGCCTTGCCGAAAAAATCAATTCGGAGCAAACCGTTCCCGCCGCGTTTATCATCGCGTCGACGCCTTTTAATTTCCGCAGGGCGGCTTTTATTTCCGTGCCGATTTTTTCCGTTTCGGACAAATCAACGCGGGCGAGGGAAAATCTCTCCCCGTATTTTTCGGAAAGCTCCGCGAGCCTTTCGTTTTCATTTCTGAACGTCCCGCATACCGCCGCCCCCTCCTCAAGGCATTTTTCCGCGCAGGAAAATCCTATCCCTCCCGAAACGCCGATTATCAGAACCCGTTTGCCGTCGAGCATTCCCATTTCACACCTCCAAAAAAGCGCAGCAGTAATTTCCCACCGTATCAATTCCCGTAACAAGAATACTTTTCGGTTTACCGCAGCCCGTACGCGGCAGCCTGCCCGTCTTAAGCGAAACCGCCGCCAGCGCGGCGCTCAAAGCGTATCCGCAGCCTAAGCACTCGCCGAATATTTTTTTCGGCGCAAAACATTTTACCGTCCCCAAAGCGGCTTTTACCGCCTGTCTTTCGTACCCGTCAAAATATCCGCCGTTTTCCGATGTAAAAACCGCGTCGGGAATTTTTTCCCCGCAAGCCGCCTTTATCGCCTCCGCCATTGCGGGTACCGCATTTTCTCCGTCGGCGCGGCGGACGTAAGGGTACCGCCCCAGCGAAACCGAACCGAAATTAGTCATTCCGCAATACCGCGGAGTGGTCTCGTCCCCGCTAAGCGCAAAAACCGCCGCGCCCTCGGATATTTCCACGCCGTCGGTATTTCCCGCCGCAGTCAGCGAATCCGCAAGCTCCTCCGAATATTCCTCCACCGAACCCGCCAAAATCATATCCGCCCTTTCCGTGTTCAGCAGCAGCGCGGAGTACTCAAAAGGGTCTCCCCCCATAAGCAGCGTGCTTACGCCTTTATAGCCGTTGATAACGCAAATCTGCCCCACGCAGGAATTGGGTACAGTCCGTGAAAAAACCGCCGGGCTGCACAAAGAGGGATTGCCCCTTGCCACCGAGTCGGAAAACCGAATGTTGCTCTCCGCCGCGCCGTACCCCGTGGAAATAATCACCCCAATTCCTGTTTTTCCCGCGTTATCGGGAATTCCCCCGTCCGCTCGGGCAAGCTCCGCCGCGGCGGCGGCGAGTTTGCCGTACCTGCCGCACCGTCTCAGTTTCTCTGGCGGAATATCCGTTTTAAAATCCAATTTTCCTTTTGCCGCGGAATAATTCCGACCCGCGCAAATATCCGCAAGCTCCCCCGCCGAACAGGCACACCGGGATATAATTCCCACCCCGTGAATGTAAACAGGTCTCACCGCGTTTCACCTCCCTCGTATTTTTTTATCAGAATACTCGCGCAGTTCCCCGCAAACGCAAAGCTGTTTGAAAGCGCGTAACGAATATCCGTATCCCGTGTTTTGTCCGAAATAAAAATCCTGCCCCCCGTATCAATGGGATTTTTAATTTTCGGCATGGGTATGTACTTATTGTTTTTCATAGCCATAATAACGCTTGCCAGCTCGATTGCCCCCGACGCGCCCATACAGTGCCCTATCAGCGCCTTCGTGGAGGACAGCGCGGGGACTTTCCCGCTGCCCTCGAAAAGCCTTAATACAGCTTTTATTTCCATGCTGTCGTTTATTTCCGTACCCGTTCCGTGACCGTTTATATAGTCAATATCCTCTGCGGAAACCCCGCCGTCCCTTAACGCCGAAAGCATCGCCGCATACGCCCCGCCGCCGTCGGGAGCTGGGCTTGTAATGTGGTAAGCGTCGTTGGAAAGTCCGTAACCGCATACTTCGCAGTAAATTTTCGCTCCCCGTTTGCGGGCGCGCTCAAGAGTTTCCAAAAAGAAAAACGCCCCGCATTCTCCGATATTTATTCCGTCGCGGCTTTCGTCGTAAGGGTTGCAAACGCCGCCGCTGAGGGACTTAAGCGAGTTGAAACCGTACGCCGCTATAACCGTCAAGGGGTCTGCGCCGCCCGCGATTGCCGTCTCGCAAAGTCCGTTTCTTACATAGTCGAACGCCATTCCCACCGCCGTCGTCCCCGACGCGCACGCTGCGGAGGACGTGCTCATACCGCCCCTTACGCCGAATAACTTTTTTGCGTAAGCCGCGTAATTATTCATCTCCGCAAGGCTTGTCCCGCAGGGTTTCCCCTCAGCCTTTTCAAGGCTATGATTATAGTAGAAATCCGCCGTCGACAGCAGCGTGCCGTAAAAAAGCCTGCACCTCCCGCCCATTGCGGAAATATCCTCGGCACGGTAACCGCTGTCCGCAAGCATTTCCCCGCCCGAAAGGGCAATTAATTTTTTCAGGCGGTTTCCCGTGCCGATTTTCACGCATTCGCCGAATTTATCGGTAAGCAAACCCTCCGTACCGAAAACGCCGCACTTCCTTATGCCGCTTACCCCCTTAACGCAGGCTCTGTACAGCTCCTCCTTGTCCGAGGCGTTCCCGCAGACCGCGCCCATTCCCGTTATAACAACTCTCTCCATACTCAAACTTCCCTGCACTCTCTGATATAATCGGCAATTGCGTTAACCGTCTTTAACATTCCCATATCCTCTGCGGGAACGTCTATCCCCCACTCGTCGTATATCATAACCGCAAGCTCCAGTGCGTCCAAGGAATCAAGTCCCATGCAAACTTCATCGCCGTTGTCCGGTGAATTGAATATGGGCGAATCATAGGTAAACCCCTCGATTTCGCTTTCGTCGGTTTCCGATATTGAAATAAGTCCCTCATAAATTTCTTTTTCCAGATTTTTCATTTTGTACCTCCAATTAAAACATAATTTTCCGAACGTTTCACCGAAGAGGTGACCCGCTCGAGAAGTTTTTTCCTGAACGAATTCGCCCGGACGTTTTCGCCGTACATAGCGTAGGACGCCCGTTTGCAGCCGAATTTCTCAAAACTTTCCATTGACCCCGCAAAGCATAGCAGTACGCAGCCGCTGCCCTCGTATTTTTTCGAGGCGGAAATTTGCTCAAAAACCGCGTTTTTGCCGTCGGGGCAGCTTACCAATGTGTACGCCGCCGGCTCGCCGTCTTTAAGGGTGACAAAGCTCATTTCCCCGTTCATATTTTTTTCGGGATTGTCAAAAAACGGTTTTATATCAAGCCTGTTCCCGAAAGCGTTTTCCGCGGAATTATACAGCGTACCGCAAACGCCGCCGCCCGCCTCCGCGAAACTTGCCGCGGAATATCCATGTTTTTCCAAATAATCCCGCAGCCTGTTTCCCGACGCGTTCATATACTCTTTCCATTTTGCGAAATCTTCCGCCGCGCACCCATACACATTGCAGACAGAGCTGCGCTCAAAGCCTATTGAAGTACACGCCTTTACCGCGCCGCCGTAATATTTACTTTCCGATAAAATATTAAATCCTATCGGTTTGGGAAGTTCCCCCGCCGCGTGGGCAGCAAGGCTTTTAAACACGCCTCTCCCCCTGTAAGCGGGTACTGTAAACCCATAGCAAAGCCTTGCGGAATTTGTCTCCCGAACGGCGCACAAATATCCCGCGGGAACGCCGTCAAGCAGCATAATGTAAATCTTCCCGCCCGCAGCCGAAATCCTTGCCGAATAGTCGGAATAAGCCGTCCTGCCCTCGCCGAAAAGGAACAGGTAATCGTTGTAATTTCCCTCAATTATCATACGCTCACCTACACCGTCTGCCGTCTCGCAAGCTCGGCGAATTTCCCGTCCAAAGCCATAAGCTCCTCAAAAGTACCCTCTTCGGCAACCTTTCCCTTGTCGAGATAAATTATCCTCGAGCAGTTTCTTATCGTGGAAAGCCTGTGAGCGATTACAATTCTTGTGGCTGTCATACCCTCCAAAGTTTTCACCACCATAGCCTGAGTAATGTTGTCAAGGGCGGAAGTCGCCTCGTCGAACATAACTATATCGGGGTTTGACGCCAAAGCCCTCGCTATAAGCAGCCGCTGCTGCTGACCGCCCGAAAGTCCCCCGCCGCCCTCGGAAATCATGGTAAACATTCCCATGGGCATTTTCCGTATATCCTCGGCGAAACCCGAACGCTCCGCCGCTTGCCAAGCCTCGTCCACCGAAAGCCAAGGGGCGCATATTACAATATTCGAGTAAATGTCCCCCGAAAACAGCTTTCCGTTCTGGAGCACAACTCCTATCCTGCGGCGAACGCTGCGCAAATCAAGCCCCTCCGCGTCCTGCGAATCGTAGTACACCGCCCCCGACTCGGGGCTTTCAAACCCCAGCAGAACCCTGAACAGCGTGGACTTGCCGCAGCCCGACGAGCCTACTATGCCCACATATTCCCCCGCCTTTATGTGAATGTTCAAATCGTCCAAAACATACGGCATATCCTCATTATAGCGGAACTTCACCCTGTTAACCTCAATGTCTCCGCCGAGCCTGTCCACCCGCTTTTTGTACCCCGAATTTTCGGGCGTCTCCTCGATAATCGGTCTAAGCATCTCTATGGCGGGGCGCAGAGAGGCGACCTGAGCCGTAATTCCCGCCATGGAAATCACCGCCCCCGTAAACAGCGAGTACGCCGAGTTAAAGCCTATGTAATCGGAGGCTGTCAGTCCGTTTGCGTAAGCCGTGCAGTAAAGAATTACCGTGCCGCCGAACACTATAAAATTCGATATAGCCGACGACAGCGAAATAAACGTATGGGGCATTATTTTCAGCTTTCCGTAAAGCTCCGCCCACTTTGAGTACGCGCGGCTTTCCGCCCCCGCCGCCTTGATTTTGGTAATTCCTCCCAAAAGCTGAAAAACTACGCTTGACAGTTTCCCGTTCACCTCGTTGTTGTGCTTTGTCTGCTTTACCCTAAGGAACGCCCCGAGAACGTACACCGCCGCGATAAGCGTAACAATTATAAACGACGGCAAAAACATTTCCGCAGAAATGGAGCTTATCTGAAAAAGATAAATAAACGAAAACATCGAGGCAAGCAGCGTGGGAATAAGCTGACCGCCCAGTATCCCGCATATCTGATTTACCGCCGCCGCCCTTTGGGTAAGGTCGCCCGAATCGTACTTTTTGAAAAACGATACAGGCAGGTTCATCAGCCTTGCCCATACCGCGCTTTGTGCAAGCAGCTCCAGCTTGTTGCCGATACGCATAACCCACACCGAACGTGAAAGCTCAAACAGCGCGGAAACAACCACCGTGCCCGCTATAAGCACGCTTATTCCGAAAATCTGTTCCGACGTTCCCGACGGAACGACATTGTTGAATATAAACCTGTTCAGCTGGGGCATAATCATTCCGATAAGCCCCGCGATAAGGCTTATTGTCAGCAAGCAGACAATATCCGCCGCGCCGAAAGCTCCCGCCAAAAATTTGTAAAAATCCTTAAGGGTCAGCGCGCGGTTTTCAAACGGTTTGTAAAAGCAGTACGCCGTCGGCAGAAACTCCTTTGCGCTCTCTTTGTTTAGGGGGACCGCCTTTCCCTCGTCGGTGTAATAAATATATCCCCCAGACGGCACGGGAATTGCCGCCCGTACCGAGCCGTCCTTTTTTTGGCATAATAGCGGCATCGAGCCGTCTTTCCACCATTTCCCCACTGTAACTATTTTCCGCCGCATTATTCCCGTCTCCGTCATGAGAACCTGCGTCAGCTCCTCGCTGTCCTCCATTTTTTCGGGGAATTCGGGAACGTCCTCTTTAAGATACCCGCATATCCTCGACAGTTCCGAAACCGCCCCGTTTCCGGCAGCCGAAGTCCTTGCGGGGCGCAGGCTTTTCCCGAGGGAATTGTACACCCCCTCCGCCGACCTGCCGAGAAGTTCCGCGTCAAGCCGCCTGCGCAGTTTAATTTTTTCCGAAAAAGTACTCATTGTACCCGTCGCCTCCAATCTACTCGCTTTTTACAAGAGCGGCGTATTTCCCGTTCTTTTCGATAAGCTCCTTGTGAGTACCCCGTTCAACCTCTTTGCCGTACTCGAGCATAATAATTTCGTCCGCGTCCCTTATTGTGGAAAGCCTGTGCGCGATTACAAAACAAGTCATTTCCCTGCGCTTTGCCGCGTCCATAACCTTTTTCTCCGTTGTCGGGTCAAGAGCCGAAGTCGCCTCGTCAAGAATTATAACCGAGGGTCTCGCCGCGAACGCCCTTGCAATTTCAAGCCGCTGCCGCTGTCCGCCCGAGAAATTTCCGCCCCCCTCCGCGATAACGGAATCGTAGCCGTCCTTAAGAGCCATAATATCGTCGTGAATACAAGCGTCCCTGCAAGCCTCGATAATTACCTCCTCCGGGATCGTCTCGTCCCACATGGCAATGTTGTCCCTGACCGTGCCCCCGAAAAGAGATATACTCTGGTCAACAACCGCCACCGAGCCTGTAAAAACATACCTGTCAATTTCCTTAAGCGGCTTTCCGTCGAAGAGTATCTCCCCGCTCCTTTGCGGGTAAAGCCCCGAAATCATTTTCGCCAAGGTGGACTTTCCGCTGCCGCTGCCTCCCACAAGCGCGGTCATACTCCCTTTTTTGGCTTTCAGGCTGAAATTCTCAATCAGCGCGGGGGCAAGCGAGCTGTACCCAAAACTGATATTTTTAAGCTCCACCTCGCCGCTTAATTTTTCGTACTCCGCGCCGCTGTCTGCAAAATCAAGCTCCGCGTCCGTCTTGTAATTCATAACGTCCTCCACCCGCTCCATATTTCCGCTCATATCCTGAAAAACCTGAATGGAATTCACCAGCGACCCCACAGGAGCAAGAAACAAATTCATAAAGCTCTGAAACGCCATAAGCATGCCTATGGTAAAGCCGCCGTTGAAAATATGATATATCCCCAGCATTAAAACCGCCCCCGAGCTTAACCCCGACAAAATTTCCGGCAGAATTCCCATCATGGTGTTTCTTTTCCTCAAATCGAGCATGGCGTTGTTGTACTTCGTCTGATAACCCGATATTTTCTCAAAGAAACCCGTTTCCGAGCCGCTTGCCTTAATAGTCTCTATCATGGAAACAGCCGCTATCATAATTCCCGAAAGCTTGCCGCTGTCCCGCTGAATGGATTTCGCCGCGTTGGTGTTCCGCTTTGAAACCGTGCGCATAATAAGAATATTTATCACCGCCATTGCAATGCCTATCAAAGTCATAGGCACATTGTAGAAAAGCATTACCGCCAAATAAATCCCTATCATTATCACATCGAGAATAACAGGCGCAAGGCTTGTGCAAAGCGAATTCGCGATAGCGTTGTTGCTCTGCTGCCGCGAGGCAATGTCCCCCGCAAACCGCTGGGAAAAGAATTCCACAGGCAGCCTGAGAGTGTGCCACATAAACGCGGCGGAAGAGCCTATGCTCATCTTCGCCTGAAGTCTCGCAAGGTAAATCCCCCGCAGACCCTCCGCGATAAATCCCACAACCAGCGCCGCCGCCATAGCGAGGACAAGATACCCCATTTTGCCGTTCGCCCCGCCTATAAGAATGTCGTCCGTAAAAATCTTGTAAAATACGGGCTTAACAAGTGATATTACCGACAAAATAAATCCCATTGTCAGAATAAACGTCAGCGGCGCGCCGCAGCCAACAAGCCTGTTTTTGACGAACGTCCACACACTTTTCGGCTTGCCCGACGGAACGAAACTTTTCGACGGCTTGAATTTAAGAGCAATTCCCGTGTAGGAACGGTCAAACTCCTCCATGTCCACCGTAATCCGTCCCCCCGCGGGGTCGTTGAGAACCGCCTTGTTTCCCCTAAAGCCGCAAAGCACCGCAAAGTGGTTGAAATTCCAGTGAATTATCATCGGGAACTCGGTCTGCTCCTTAAGTTTTTCAATGCTCATGCGGTAGCCCTTCGTTTCAAGCCCGTGGTGCTTAGCCGCAAGGCTTATATACTTAGCCGTACTGCCGTCACGGGACACGTTGCAGTCCGAACGCAGCTGCTCGAGAGGCACGAATTTTTTATAGTACGCCAGCACCATCGCCAGCGACGCCGCGCCGCACTCCAGCGCCTCCATCTGCAATATAACCGGCACCTTTTTTACCTTTCTCTTCATACTCCGCCCCCTTACGAAATCAGCATTTCCGCCGGCAGATACTCGCTCGTCACAATCACTACCGCGCACTGCGTACCTATCGCCACCGGGAGCTTTTCACCCTTGCCGTTTGACCACTTATAGGAATTCGCCGAATTTTCGTCAAGGTCAAGCCTTATTCTCACCTCAACGCAGCTTTCATTCGGGAGAATACCCTCCACATAGGACATAGTGCCCATTTTCGCGATAATGCTTTCCTCCGAAACGGGCGTGTCCGAAATAGACGTGATAACCCCAGTCATATAGCCGTACTCCTCCCTCGGGGCGTAAAACGGCGAAACCTGCGCCGTCATTCCCAAAGAAAGAGAATTTGCCGCCTGCAACGAAACATACGCCGAAACCTCGTTATAGCCGCCGTCCGACATAATCGAGGAAACCGCGTCCCCCGCCGACAGCGCCGACCCGCAGGGCTTTACCGACCGAATATACCCGTTCGTCCCGCTTTTTATCACCGTCGACGCGATATAAGCGTCAACCAGCTTTTCAATCTGCTCCGAAAGCAGCGCGTACTCGCCGCCGCTTTCGTCAATAAGAGAAAGCCTGTACTTGCTTTCCTCGATTTTCTCAAGCAAGCCGTCGTTTGAAACCACCGCGATAATGTCGCCCGTTTCAACGTAATCCCCCTCCGAAACAAGAACGTCCGTAACCTTGCACTCCCTGTCGGCGGTGCTGCTTACTATATTGTTGTTTGTAAACACAACCCCCGACATCTTCATGCCGTTTGTTATTTTGTACGTAAAGCTCCATACCGCAAAGGTAATAACCGCCGCCGCGAGAGCCGCGTAAATTATCCATACCGACGGACGCATTATCTTCACCTGCTTGTCAAGCTGTTCCGGCGTCGCCATTGTGTCCAAAGCCGTTTTTCTGAATAATTCTGCCATTTTCATTCCCTCCGTTTAATCAATATTTCTGAAACCGCCGTCCGAAAATATAAGTATATCCTCCCCCGACGGTATCAGCGCGCCTCTGCCGTCGTAAAACACCGTGCCGTACAGCCCCCTGTGCCCCTCCGGGGATTTCATATACTCCATAAATTCCGCCGAATTCGTTACTCCCGAAGTCAGCCCCGACCCCAGCATATAAATAAGGTCATATGACTGCACCGCTCTTTCAAGCATTTCAATTCCGTACCTTTCCTCATAACGCCGCGCCGTGCCGCTCTCGCATTTTCCCGACGCGTACAGCGGCACTATCACCGTGCCCTCCAGATACCCGCCGTTAAGCGCGATGTCCTCGTCCGTGTCCATAACATAATCCGAAACCACCTGTATGTCCGAACCCTTTTGCCGCAGCATTTTCACCACATTGCTGTTATAGCTGTAATAATCGCTTACGCACACAACGTCAACCCCCAGCAGCCGCCAGCGGGAATAAGCCACGTCGAATTCCTCCTGCGTGTAAGGTCCCACAACCGTGTCCGCCAGCGCGGTATCTGAATCCGATATTTGCGACTGAAACCCCTTAAGCTCGTCCTCCTCGTATTCCGTGTCCGAATGACAGAACGCCGCCCGCTTAAAGCCGTTCTCCTTAACGTACCGCCCCATTGCGCCCCCTGCGGCTTTCGCGTTTATAAAGTCCGCCAGCAGATATTCGTACCCTTTGTCAATAACGCCGCCGTAACAGCCGTTTGTGATTATGAACGGCTTTTCCGCCGCCTCGTAAATGTCCGCCACCGTCTCAACAAAACCGATTTCCTCTTTTATAACGACCGCCGCAATATCCGCGTCCGCCGCTATTTCCTCCGCGAAAGCAATCGCCTTGTGGTAGTCCGCGTCGTCGTCGTAATACTTAACGTTGATACGCACGCCGTGCTCTCCGAAAAAATCCTCCGCCGCAAGCTCCATAGCCTCAACCGCGCCGCCGTCTTTGTAAAACGCGTCGTCGCCCACAACCGCTATCCCGACGGTATTTTCGCTTGCCATGGGTTTCCAGACTTCCGCCTCACCGCCGCAGCCCGCAAGCAAGGACGTCACCGCCGCCGCTCCCAGCAAAGCGGCAGCTTTTTTCAACTTTTTCAATTTCGATACCTCCGTTTCGCATATTTGCAATAAATTTGCGTAAATTAAAAATAATTTTTCAGAAACGACAGCGTTTTCGCTAATCTGCATAATTAAAGAAATTTTTTTCCAAAATTCCGCCGCCCGCGCGTTTTCACTGCATTTAAGACCATTTCCACGACCACTTAAAATCCGTAAACCGCCAGCTTGTCAAGCTGATTTTTCTTAGCCGACATCGACGGGTGAACGTACTTATCAAGAGTAATTTTCACGCTTGAATGCCCCAAAATTTCCGAAACGCTTTTCACATCGCAGCCCGAATTTACACAGTTTGTCGCGAACGTGTGCCTGAGCGCGTGGAAATTCACAGCCTGTATTTCCGCACCCTGCAAATATTTTTTAAAACGGTTCTGAAACGTCCTCGGCTCAACGTAATCGCCGCTGTCCGTAAGAAAATAATTGCCGGGACAATGCTCACCCGTTCCCGACAAAATTTTTTCCATAAAATCGCAAATCGGAATTTTCCTCTCCGACGAAAAAGTTTTGGGCTTGCCCACAGAAATCACCGTCTTGGGAACTCTGCCGCAAACCTCAATCCCGTCAATATTTTTAATTCTGTACATAGTTTTGCTGACCTCAATGTACCCCTCTTTCAAGCGAATGTCCGACCATTTTAACGCGCAGATTTCCCCAATTCTCATACCCGTGTACAGGCAAAGAATTACCCCCATTTTCGAGTAATCCGGCGCGTCCAGCAAGTACCTAACAAGCCTGCTCTGCTCATATTCGCTTAGCACCGTAACCGCCTTGTTTTCGGAGGAAATCGAAATAATTTCCCCAATATTTATCGGATAAAAATGTTTTGAAATATACGAAACAACAGCCTTAAAAACCGATAAAATATCGTGTATATATTTCGCGGAAAGCCCAGCAGACTTTATAAATTCCGAAAAAATACCGTTTATTTTCGAGGAATTAATCTCGCAAATTTTAATATTCCCGAACATCGGAATTAAATAAAGCCTGACAATATTTTCATAATTTGAATATGTGGAATTTTTAACCGTACCCTTTATTTCCGTCAGCCAAATTTCAAAAACAAAAGATAAATTTTTCTCGGAAAAATCACCGTTTCCCGCGCTTTTTTCATTCCTCGTATCGGAAAGAAAATCGTACCTTTTCCGCTTGACCTCCCCGTAAGTTTTCCCGTAAAAATATTTGTATTTTCCCGTGTTTTTGTTGAGCAAACGGCTCTCCCAGCGACCGTCCTCCCGTTTTCTAATGTTTTCTCCGCGCTTTGACATAAAATACCTCCATATAATTTTTTAGCGTTAATGAATTTGACCACTTTTTTGACACCTTATAACACTTTACAAAAATTATATAATAAATTCCGATATAATTGTTGCACAAATACCTGTTTGCGAAATTGTGCAAAACGCCGAATTTTCTGCAAATCGGCATAAAATTTTCATTTAGTACTTGCAAAAAAATTTCAAGATGTGGTATAATAATTTCAGAAAAACAGCTTTTCCGCTCTTCGTCAATTATGCAGATTGACGAATTTTTTATTGCAATAAAAAATTCCCGCCCGCGTTTAACCGCAGACGGGAATTTTTCAATATTTTAAAATTAATTTTTATTGGCAAACCGCGCAAAAATGCCGTGCCGCACAGCGTTTCATTGAGTATCGGCAACAATACTCTCCACCGAATACCCAAGCCCCACCACGGTCTGACGAATGGTAAATTCCGTCACGGGCGCGTTTGAAAATATTTCGGCTGTACCGCTTTTAAAGTCGGCGCGGGCGGCGATTCCGTCCTTTCTGCCGAAAGTGTTTTCAATTTTCGCCGCGCAGTTTTTACAGGACATTCCGCCGATTTTTACGGTGTACTTATAGCCGTACTCCGAAAAATCCCCGCTTTTTTCCGGGGACTTTTCGTCGTCCCCGCCCGCCCCGCAGCAGCCGTGAGAAAGCTTTTTCATATAGCTTTTCACCGAAAAAACACATATTAAAACCAGTAAAATAATTATAATCGCAGTAGCCATTCCGTTACCCTTTCAATACATATTCCGCAAGTTTATTCACGGCGGTTTCCGAGGTGTGAACGACGATTTTCACCGCGTCAGCCTCTGCGGTTTCACCGTCAAGACCCAGCGTTTTTTCGAGAAATTCCCGAATAATAACGTAGTTTGTGTAAATCGGGTTTGCCGTTTTTATACCCGTTTCCGTCAGGCTTATCTGACCGTAATGCTCCTTTTGGATATACCCGTTCTCGCAAAGCCGCGCAGCCATTGCGGCGGTGCTCGCCTTGCTTACGCCGACGATTTTCGCAACCTCCGCGGACTTTATTTCATCGCCGTTTTGACCCAGTTTATAGATTGCGAAAAGGTATTTTTTCTGCGAATATGAAAGCCTATTCATGCTTTACATCTCCATGGCTTTGGCAGCTCACGGAGCAGCCTGAGCACACGTTCGGGCAGCAGGAGCAATTCCCGCCGCAGGAGGATTTACCCGATTTTTTGTCTTTCCAAAGCTGTCTCGCGGCAAGAAAAATCACCGCCGCCACTATCAGACCCACAATTAACGTTGCCATAAAAATTTCCTCCGAATTAGAAAATAGAAGATTAGAGATTAGAGGATAGAATTTTTTCTATCCTCTTTTTCTCAAAATTGTTTCACGTGAAACATTTATGTTAAAATTTTAACGAGATTTTAGTTTTTTACAAAAGTTGCATTCCGTTCGGCGGGTAAACAGGTTAATTTTTAACCCGAACATTTCTTGTAAGACGTGTGCTCTCCTTGTAAGGTCTTACCAGCATGTAAATCATAAACGCAAGCACCGCAAGGGCGAAGATAAGTCCCACAACGTTTACCGAACCCGTGAAAAGAAGTCCGAACTGGTAAACCATAAGCGCGACGCCGTAAGCGAATACGCACTGATAGCCGATTGCGAAAGCCGTCCATTTCGCGCTGTTCATTTCACGCTTGATAGCACCCATTGCCGCAAAGCAAGGCGCGCACAAAAGGTTGAACACCAAGAAACTGTAACCCGCAAGGGAAGTCATTGCAACGAAGTCCAGTACGCCGAATACGCCTACAACCTCTTCTTTGGCAACAAGTCCCATAATAGTGGCAACCGTCGCGGTTGGGTCGCCGAAACCGAGAGGCGCGAATATCCAGCAGATTGCGCTGCCGATTTTGCCGAGTACGGTGTCCGCAAGTTCCAATTCCGTGCTGAAACCGAACGCGCCGTCCGCCCAGCCGAATGAGCTGCCCGCCCAAATAATTACCGAGGAAAGCAGGATTATCGTACCCGCTTTTTTAATGAACGACCAGCCACGCTCCCACATTGAACGCATTACGTTGCCGAATGTGGGCATATGGTAGGCGGGAAGTTCCATTACGAAAGGCGCGGGGTCTCCGGCGAACATTTTCGTCTTTTTAAGCATAATTCCCGAAACGACTATCGCGGCAATTCCCAAAAAGTACGCCGAGGGAGCTACCCACCATGCGCCGCCGAAAAGGGCGGTGGAGATAAGGGCGATAATGGGGAGCTTTGCGCCGCAGGGGATAAAGGTGGTGGTCATAATGGTCATACGTCTGTCGCGCTCGTTTTCGATTGTACGGCTCGCCATAATACCCGGTACGCCGCAGCCCGTGCCGATAAGCATGGGTATAAAGGACTTGCCCGAAAGACCGAAACGGCGGAAAATTCTGTCCATAACAAAGGCGATACGCGCCATATAGCCGCAGGATTCAAGGAACGCCAAGAAGATAAACAGCACCAGCATTTGAGGTACAAAGCCGAGAACCGCGCCAACGCCGCCGACAATACCGTCAAGGATAAGGCTTGAAAGCCACTCCGCGCAGCCTATCTTTTCAAGACCCGCCTCGATAACCGCGGGAACGCCGATTATCCACACGCCGTAATCCGCCGGGTCGATTGTTTCCTCCATAGTCTCAACCGCGCCGTCCACGGTTTCGGAAATGTCAAAGCCCTGTTCCGCAAGCTCGTCGCCGTAAGAGCCGTAAGCCTCGTCAAAGTCGCCGAAACTGCCGTCTTCCATTGCACCGAGGACTTCGTCCGCTCCGATAACTTCCGCGTCAACAGCGGCTTGAACCGTTGCCATAACGTCGTCGGTGAAAATGTTTTCGGCGGCGAAATCGTCCTGCGCCTCTTCATACGCGCCCGTACCGATGCCGAACAGGTGCCAGCCGTCGCCGAAAAGACCGTCGTTAGCCCAGTCCGTCAAAATCGTGCCGACGGAGGTTACCGAAACGTAGTACACGATAATCATAATTACCGCGAAAATCGGCAGAGCCAAAATTCTGTTCGTAACGATTTTGTCAATTTTATCCGAGACGGTCATTCCGCCCCGGTTTTTCTTTTTAAGGCAGCCCTTGATTATCGAGGCTATGTAGATGTACCGCTCGTTGGTGATAATGCTTTCCGCGTCGTCGTCCATTTCCTTTTCGGCGGCGGCGATGTCCTGCTCGATGTGCTCCTTTTTGTCAACCGAAATGCTGAGCATTTCCAGCACCTTTTCGTCCCGCTCGAATATTTTTATTGCGTACCAACGCTGCTGCTCTTCGGGAATATCGTGGAGTACAGCCTCTTCAATGTGGGC
>JAMPDU010000099.1 GCA_023665505.1 Ruminococcus sp. | reverse complement strand
TCATACTGCCGCCGTCCCTGAAAGAGCTTGAAAGACGTCTCAAAAAGCGGGGCACGGAGGCGGAGGACGTTGTAAAAAAACGTCTGAACGAGGCTGCGGGAGAGATAAAGCAGGCTTACAGGTACAATTATGCCGTTATAAACGGCGAGCTTGAAAAGGCTGTTGACGACCTGAAAGCAATTATCAGGGCGGAAGAGCTTAAGACAATAAATTCCAAAAATAATATAGATGAGGTGCTTGAAAATGCTTAGACCATCAATCAATCAGATTGCCACAAAAAATGAAAGCTACTATTCGGTAGTTCTCGCCGTCGCGAAACGGGCGCGGGAAATCGCGGACGACCTTTGCAGAAACGGTCAGACCCTTGAGGAAAAGCCGGTAAAAACCGCCGTCGAGGAGTTCGCGGGCAGGAAATATTCTTTTATCGAGGATTCCTCGCTTAAATCATCAAAGGAATAACGGTACGGGGTGAAGTTTTTTGCTCACGGTGAAACATTTGGCGGCGGTTGCCGTCAGCGCGACAAATTTCGGCTTTGACAGGCGGTACAAATATATTGTCCCCGTGGAAATGGAGGGCAAGCTCTTTGTGGGCGCGAGGGTGATAGTGCCGTTCGGCAAGGGCAACCGAAAACGGGTCGCCGTTGTGATACGCATTGACGACGCGGCAAACGAGGATTTGAGCGGTTTCAAGCCGATAAATTCCGTTATAGACAGCGAACCGCTCCTTAATGAGGAAATGCTCGGTCTTATGATGTGGATTAGAAATACTACCCTGTGCACCTATTTTGAGGCGTTTAAGACGCTTATACCGATAGGGCTGAGCGTTGATATAACGCGGAAGTACGTTCTTTCCGAGGGCGAGGGTTTGTCGGAGGAAATTCTTTCTGACAAGGCGGCGGAGCTTTTAAGCGACGCGCGGGCGGATATTTCCGCTCTTGAGCTCGCCGAAAAAAAGTTTGTTGACGAACTTGTCAGCGCGGGCTTTCTGACGGAGCAGAATTCCGTCAAAAGGCGCGCTAAGGACGAAACCGTCAAGATGTTCCGCCTTACGGAGGATTTTGCAAGCGGCGAGCTAAGCGTTAATCTTCCACCCAAGCAGAAAAGCGTTGCCGAGCTGCTGAAAAGCGGCGGAGCTGCCTCGCAGAAAGAGATTTGCTACATTTGCGGAGTGACTTCGGCGGTGATTAAAAACATGCTCCAAAAGGGCATTGTTGAAACTTATGAGTACGAAGTGATACGCGCTCCCGAGGTTGAGGCGAGGGAAAACGCCGACGATATTGTCCTCACGGAGCAGCAGAAGTCGGTCTGCGGCGGCGTTGCGGAGCTTATGGATAAGGGCGAACCAGCGGCGGCTTTGCTGTACGGCGTGACGGGCAGCGGCAAGACCATGGTGTTTGTAAAACTAATACAGCACGCTCTTGACGGCGGAAAAACCGCCATAATGCTTATTCCCGAAATATCTCTTACGCCACAGACGGTAAAGCGGTTTCAGTCGCTTTTCGGCGATTTGGTGGCGATAATGCACAGCAGCCTGTCTCTGACCCAGCGGCTGAATGAATACAAGAGGGTCAAAAGCGGCAGGGCGAAAATCGTTGTGGGCACTCGCAGCGCAATTTTTGCTCCGCTGGAAAATATCGGACTTATCATCATTGACGAAGAGGGGGAGCGCACCTATAAGTCGGAGGCTGCACCCCGGTACAACGCCAAGGAAATTGCCAAAAAAAGGTGTATTACACATAATGCCGTGGTGCTTATGGCGTCGGCAACGCCGTCCATAGAAAGTTTTTATTACGCGAAAACGGGGCGGTACAAGCTTTTTACCATGACGAACAGGTTTTCCCGTGACAAGCTCCCGGACGTTGAAATTGTGGATTTGGCGGAAGAGGGTTTTTACGGGAACTCGGCAATTTTTTCCGAGAGGCTTGTGGAGGAAATAAACTATAATCTTGAAAAAAAAGAGCAGACTATTCTACTCCTTAACAGGAGAGGTTATCATACATACATAAGCTGCGCCGATTGCCGCGAGCCGCTTACTTGCCCCAATTGCAGCATTCCGCTGACGTATCACAAGGTCAACAGCCGCCTGATATGCCACTACTGCGGGCACAGCGAGGAAATGACGGACGCCTGCCCGGGGTGCGGCTCAAAGCGGTTAAAACTGACGGGCATAGGTACTCAAAAGGTGGAGGACGAGGTTGCCGCGCTGTTCCCGAACGCGAGAATTCTGCGTATGGACGCGGATACCACCTGTTCACGGTACGTTTACGAAAAAAGTTTCAAGGCTTTCGAGAACGGCGAGTACGACATTATGCTGGGTACTCAGATGATCGCGAAAGGTTTGGACTTTCCGGGCGTTACACTTGTGGGAGTTGTTTCCATTGACAAATCGCTGTTCGCGGGGGACTTCAGAAGTTATGAGAGGACTTTTTCCCTTGTGACCCAGGTGGTGGGGCGGTGCGGTCGGGGCGACAAGCAGGGCAGGGCGATAATTCAGACCTTTGTCCCGGAGCATTACGTGCTGAATTTGGCGGCGGAACAGAACTACTCCGGCTTTTACGAGCAGGAGATTGCCGCGAGACAGGCTTTGCTGTACCCGCCGTTCTGCGACATATGCGCAGTAGAGTTTTCCTCGCAGATAGACAGGTGCGCGGACGCCGCCTCAAAGGCGTTCCTGAGACTTATTGCCGACAGCGTTTCCACGGGGCGGATAGACGTTCCCATAAAAGTTTTGGGGCCGTCAAAGTGTACTTACGAAAAAATAAACGGGAAGTACCGCTACAGAATAATAATAAAATGTAAAAATAACCAAAAATTCAGAGATTATATTGAGCATATTTACAAAAGTGCTTTTAAGTTAAAGGAACTTGCCAACGTTCAGATGTTTCTTGATATAAACGGTGATATTGGCTTGTAAAAAATGAAAGGCGTGAAAATTTTGGCACTCAGAAAAATTGTTTTGAAAACCGACGAAATACTTAGGAAAAAGTGCAAGCCCGTGGAAAAATTCGACGAAAAGCTTGCCGTGCTCCTTGACGACATGGCGGAAACCATGCACAAAACCAACGGAGTGGGTCTTGCCGCGCCGCAGGTCGGTATTTTGAGACGAGCGATTGTGGTTGACGTAGGAGAGGGGGAGGGTCTTTTGGAGCTTGTAAATCCCGAAATTATCAAGAGCAAAGGCTCGCAGAGAGACGTTGAGGGCTGCCTTTCCTGTCCCGACGAATGGGGGTACGTAATTCGCCCCGCGGAGATAATCGTCAGGGCGCAGGACAGAACCGGAAAGGACGTTCAGCTGAAATTAAAGGACTTTATGGCGCGGGCGACATGCCATGAGATCGACCACCTTGACGGACAGCTTTTTACCGATATTGCCGATGAAATGGTTGATCCCGAGGACGTTGAGAAGGAGCAGGCAAAGGCGGCGCGCAAAAGAAAAATTAAAAGAAAACGCTGAAAGGATACTTTTGAATGAATATTGTTTTTATGGGTACTCCCGACTTTGCCGTGCCGTGCTTGGAGGCTTTGGTTGAAAGCGGCGAAATGGTTTCGGCGGTGTTTACGCAGCCCGATAAGCCTAAGGGCAGAGGGTACAAACTCACGCCGTCACCTGTAAAGGAGAAAGCCTTGTCATATAATATTCCCGTATATCAGCCTCAAAGCCTTAAAAAAGGCGAGGACGGGGAGGCGGCAGAAAAGGTTCTGAAAGAGATTGCCCCCGAGCTGATAATAGTTGTGGCTTACGGGAAAATTTTACCAAAGGCAATTTTGGATATTCCCAAATACTGTATAAACGTTCACGCCTCGCTTTTGCCGAAGTACAGGGGGGCGGCGCCCATTCAACGGAGCGTTCTGAACGGCGAAAAGGTTACGGGCGTTACCACAATGCTTATGGCGGAAGAGCTTGACGCGGGGGACATTCTTTTGAGCCGTTCAACCGAAATAGGCGAAAACGAAACCGCCGCCGAACTTTGGGACAGACTTTCGGAAATGGGCGCGGAAATGCTGTTGGAAACCGTCAAGGCTGTAAAGGCTGATAACATTACACCAATAAAGCAGGACGGCAGCCTTTCAAATTACGCGCCGATGATTACAAAGGATATGTGCCCCATTGACTTTTCAAAGACGGCGCAAGAGGTTCACAACCACATTCGGGGACTTTCAAGTTTCCCCTGCGCAACGGCTGTACTGGGTGACAAGCGGCTGAAAATTTTCAAGTCGGAACTCACCGGCGATAAGGTTACGGACAAACAGGCGGGGACGGTTGTAAATGTCAAGGACTTTACAGTTGTCTGCGGAGACGGAAACTGCGTGAGGTTCACCGAAATACAAGCCGACGGTGGAAAGCGCATGAAAACCGCCGATTACCTAAGAGGAAAACCCATTGCAGAGGGTACGATATTAAAATAAGGAGGATTTTTATGTACTTTGACCCAACATATCTGATAGTCATTCCCGCGGTTATTTTTGCCTTTATTGCCCAAATAATGGTAAAAACTACCTTTAACAAGTACAGCAGCGAGAGCAATCAACACGGCTACACCGCCAAAGAGGTGGCGCGGAAAATCCTTGACGACAACGGGCTGCAAAATATTTCCATTGAGTACATTCAAGGTGAGCTTACCGACCATTACGACCCGTCGGCAAACGTTATACGGCTTTCCGATTCGGTGTACAGCAGCACTTCCGTGGCAGCGATAGGCGTTGCGGCGCACGAGGTTGGACACGCAATTCAGCACGCTAAAGGCTACGCGCCCATTAAGGTACGTCAGGCAATTATTCCCATAACCCGTATAGGCTCGGGTCTTGCCGTTCCTCTTGTTTTGGTGGGAATGATTTTGCCGATGGTTAGATGGCTTATTCCCGTGGGGATTTTCCTTTACACGGGCGTGGTTTTCTTTCAGGCGGTGACGCTCCCGGTGGAATTCAACGCCAGCAGCAGAGCCTTGAAAACCCTTGACGAGAACCTTATTCTCTACAAAGACGAGGTAAAAATGGCTAAAAAGGTTCTCACCGCGGCGGCAATGACCTACGTTGCGGCAATGTTCTCCTCGCTGATGAGCCTGCTTAGGCTGATTTTGATTGTAAACGGCGGCAGAGGGCGGAGAAGATGAGTGTAAAGTCCGCGCGCTTTACTGTGCTGGAACTGCTGAATAAAATGGATGACAAGGCGTACTCTAATCTTGCGCTGAATTCCGCGCTGAAAGAGAGCGGTCTCTCGGAGCGTGACAAGAGCTTTGTTGCACGGCTTTTTTACGGCGTTGTGGAGCGTAAGCTTACGCTGGAGTACATTGTTTCGGTGTACAGCAATAAGCCTTTGCATAGGCTTGACAAATCGGTGCTGAATGTCCTAAAAATGGGCGTTTATCAGCTTTTATATATGGAAAATGTTCCCGATAACGCGGCGGTAAACGAGGCGGTGGTTCTCACAAGGCAGTGCGGCAAATCAAGCGCGGCTGGCTTTGTGAACGCGGTTCTGCGGAGCTTTATTCGGGACGGGAAACGGGTGACGTTTCCAAAAGACGAGACCGAGCGCATGAGCGTGGAATTTTCCTGCTCGGAAGAGCTTGTGCGCCGGCTTTGCGCCGACTACTCGGCGGAAACGGCAAGGCAGTTTTTGGAAAATTCTCTCACCGAGCACAAGACTTATCTTAGGGTGAACAGCCTTAAAACCGATGTTCAGACCATTATCAGTGAGTTTGAGAAAATCGGCGTTCGGGCGGAAAAGTGTCCCGCGGTTGAAAACTGCGTTACCGCCGAAAATCTCGGGGCGGTGGAAAGCTCTGAGCTTTACAGCCGCGGAATGTTTCACGTTCAAGACTTGTCCTCCCAGCTTTGCTGTAAAGCGTTGAATCCTGCGGCGGGGGAGACAGTGATAGATATTTGCTCCGCGCCGGGTGGAAAGGCTTTCACCTTTGCAGAGATGATGAGCGACAGGGGCAGGATTTTGGCATGCGACCTCCACGAAAAGCGGGTGCGGCTAATCAAAAGCGGCGCGGAAAGGCTGGGAATTTCGATAATAGAGCCTTTGCGGAACGACGCTAAGGTGTACAGCGATAACTTTCCCGAGGCGGACAAGATTTTGTGCGACGTTCCATGCTCGGGGTTTGGGGTGATACGGTCAAAGCCGGAGATAAAATACGCGGATTTGGACGCGGTGCGTGGACTTCCCGAAGTCCAGTATGAGATACTGACGACGGCGGCGAGGTACTTAAAAAGCGGCGGAGAGCTTGTGTACTCCACCTGCACGCTGAGCAGGGCGGAAAACGACGGCGTTATCGACAGGATTTTAGCGGAAAACAAGAATTTCGCCCCCTGTGAAATTCCCGAATTCGGGAGCTATAAAAAGACAATTTTTCCCAAAGATTTTGACTGCGAGGGATTTTTTATCGGCAAGGTCAGAAAGGTTGGCAATTAGCGTGAAAAAGGATATTTTATCCTATAATTTGGAAGAATTATGCGGCGAAATAAGTTTGCTGGGAGAGAAAAATTTCAGGGCTAAGCAAATTTATGAGTGGCTGCATGTAAAAAAAGTTACCGAATTTTCAGAAATGAGTAATATTTCATTGCCATTACGCACAAAATTAAATGAAATATATTGTATAAATAGCCTAAAAGTTACCAAAAAGCTTGAATCTTCTATAGACAATACTGTAAAATATTTGTATGAGATGTACGACGGCAATCACGTCGAGGCGGTTTTAATGGATTACAGACACGGAAACAGCCTATGTATTTCCACCCAAGTTGGGTGCAAAATGGGGTGCAGGTTCTGCGCGTCGACAATTGCGGGGTTTAAACGAAATCTTTTGCCCTCGGAAATGCTCGGTCAGGTCTACGGGGCGGAAAGGGACAGCGGCAGACACGTCGACAGTATTGTGCTTATGGGCATCGGCGAGCCGCTGGATAATTTTGATAATGTTGTAAAATTTTTACAGCTTGTTTCCGACGAAAACGGCAAGAATTTAAGTCTGCGGCACGTTTCGCTTTCCACATGCGGACTTGTTGACAGAATATATGATTTGGCGGAATACCGTTTCGGGCTGACGCTTTCGGTGTCCCTCCACGCGTCGGAGGACGAAAGGCGGAGCGAAATAATGCCAGTCAACAACAGATATAAAATAAGCGAACTTCTGGACGCGTGCAGGGATTACATAAACAAAACGGGCAGGCGCATATCCTTTGAATACGCGGTTATTCACGGGGTAAACGACGGTCTGGCGGACGCGGACGGGCTTATAAGGTTACTGAAAGGTATAAATTGCCATGTAAATCTTATACCTGTAAATGAAATTAAAGAACGCGATTTTTATTCGGATAAAAAGGCTCTTCATGCTTTTGCAGCCGCTTTGGAAAAGGGCGGGCTTAACGCCACGGTAAGGCGTACCCTCGGCGCGGACATTAACGCGGCGTGCGGTCAGCTTAGGCGGGAGTATGAATACTGATACCGATTATGCTGCGCAATCGGTATGGTTGAGCCGAAAGGAGTGAGGCAGATGAAAGTCTTTTCCGAGACAAATATAGGGCTTGCAAGGCAGGAAAATCAAGACAGGGTACGGACGGCTCTTTTGGACGGAGACGTGGGTTTCGCGGTAATATGCGACGGAATGGGCGGACAAAATGCCGGCAGCGAGGCAAGCGAGCGGGCGGTAAACATTGTTTACGAAAGGATAACAAAGGTTTTCCGCCCCGATTACGACGGCAATTCAATACGAAATCTTCTCATTTCCTCGGTAACCACCGCAAATTCCGTGGTTTACGATATGGCGATTTCAAGCGTGGAAATGAGCGGCATGGGTACTACCTGCGTTGCCGCGCTGGTGTTTGACGGCAGGCTCTTCGCGGTAAACGTGGGGGATTCAAGGCTTTATCTGATAAATCACGAGCTGCGGCAGGTTTCAAAAGACCACACGGTGGTAATGCGAATGTACGAGCACGGCGAAATTACCAAGGAACAGATGAGAAACCACCCCCAAAGGAATTACATCACAAAGGCGGTGGGGGTTGCGCCAACGGTAAGTCCCGATTATTTCGAGACGGAGGTCGGCGAAAACGCGGCGGTGCTGCTTTGTACGGACGGGCTGTCAAATTACTGCGGCGAGGCTGATATGTTCCAAATAGCAAAGAAATACAATTCGGAGGAAGTCCCGTCGGCGCTGGTGAAAAAGGCGCTTGAAAACGGCGGGGGAGACAACATCACGGCAGCTTTTATCAAAGTGTAGATAAGTACGAACAGTACGGATACGGTGTAGAAATAATTTACAGGAGTGAATTTAATGGATAAAAATATTGGCAGAAAGCTGGACGGACGCTATGAAATTACCGAGCTTATAGGCATCGGCGGCATGGCTGACGTTTACAAGGCGACCGATATTCTCGAGGACAGAGTTGTGGCGGTGAAGATACTTAAAAACGAATTCGCCGACAACGAGGACTTTGTAAGAAGATTTCGCAATGAATCCAAGGCGATAGCGGTGCTTTCACACCCGAATATCGTTAAGATTTTCGATGTGGGCTTTACCGATAAAATTCAGTTTATCGTTATGGAGTACATTGACGGCATTACCCTGAAAGAATTTATGGAGCAGCAGGGCATGCTGAAATGGAAGGACAGTATCCACTTTATAATTCAGATACTGCGGGCGTTGCAGCACGCCCACGACAGGGGTATCGTCCACCGGGACATAAAGCCCCAGAATATTATGCTGTTCCCCGACGGCACGATTAAGGTCATGGACTTCGGCATCGCACGGTTTGCCCGTGAGGAGGGCAAGACCATTTCCGACAAGGCTATCGGCAGCGTGCACTATATCAGCCCCGAGCAGGCAAGCGGAGACATTACCGACGAAAAGAGCGACATTTATTCCGTGGGCGTTATGATGTACGAAATGCTTACGGGGGAAAAGCCTTTTGACGGCGACAACCCCGTGTCGGTGGCTCTTATGCATATGCAGAACGACGCAAGACCTCTCCGGGAGGTAAACGATTCCGTCCCCGAGGGGCTGGAGGAAATCGTTATGAGGGCAATGCAGAAAGAACCCTCAAAGCGGTATCAGTCCGCCTCGGAGATGATTAAGGATATAGAGGAATTCAAGAAAAACCCCAGCATTGTTTTCGAGTACAAATACCTTTCCGAAAAGACCCAGTACTTCAGCGCAAGCGCGGTTTCGAGAGCCGCGGCGGAGGCGGAGTACAGCAAGTCATTGCCTATGGCGGTAAATAAGGAGGCTGCAAAACCCGTGAGAACAAGAACAAAGGTGAGAGAAGAGCTTGACGAATACGACGCTTACGATAATTACGGCGAGGACGAAAAGCCGTCGAGATCCTCTTATTTTATGGTTGTTTTGTCGGCGATTGCGGCGGGTATTATAATTATCGTGGCGGCGTTTATAGCTATTATGTTTTATAAATATATTTCCACCCCGGATCAGGAAGTCGGAGAAATGCCGCCGCTGCTGTATTACGATTATCAAGACGTAAAAACCGCCTTTGCGGATAAATTCACCGTGGTTGTGGCGGAAGAGGTGTACTCCGATTACCCGGCGGGCGCGATAATCGAGCAAAGTCCCGCCGAGGGCAGCGAATATCTTGTGGGAAGTACTACGGTGCGCTTGAAGATAAGCAAGGGGCAGAGAAAGGTTACCGTGCCGAACACATACGACCTTTCCGAGGCTGACGCTATGAATATGCTTAAGGAAAACAGCGGTTTCAGCGTTCTTATAATTTCGGAATACAGCGAGGAAGTTCCAAAGGGCAACGTTATTATTACCGACCCGCCTAAGGGTGAATCCGTTCCCGCAGGCTCGGAGATAAAGGTGTATATCAGCCGCGGTCCCGAGGAGCAGGAGGTAAGCGTACCCCAGTGCGTGGGATATACCCTTGAGGAGGCGGAAATTCTGCTGAACGGCAAGTTCACAATTCAGACAATGACGGAGGATTCTCTCGAACCCGAGGGTACGGTTATCGAGCAGAGCATACCCGCCGTGGGCGACGACGGTCAGCCTAACATTGTCAAGCTCAACACCACCATTATTCTCACGCTCAGCACCGGCAATATGCCCGAGGCTGAGGCTGTCATAACGTTCAGCGTTCCCGACGGAATAAAGGGCGCGGCGGACTTCAACTGCTATGTAAACGGTCAGATAATCGGCACTACGCCTATTGACAACCTTGCTTACGCCTCAACGGTTTCCATAACCATAAAGGGTGTCGAGATGCAGAAAGTCATTCTCGAGGCGGTGAACAGAAGTACCAAGGAAAGCGAAACTATCGGCGAGTACTCCGTTGACTTTGTGGAAAATACCGTCACGGAAGTTAAATTTGAGAGAAGTACGCTCAAAGCCTTGTTTACCGAAGAGGAAGAGACGGAGCCGCCTGTTACCGAGGCTGACCCGTTTACTGAGCCGAACGACGACATCACAATGGACGACGACGGAAATATTGACGATGACAATTTTTGGAACGAAATATTCGGGTACTGATATGACAGAGGGTATGATATTAAAGGCTGTCGGGGGACTTTATTCGGTAGAGTCCCCCGAGGGCGTTTTCGAGTGCAAGGCGCGGGGCATTTTCAGAAAGCAGAATATTTCTCCCTGCGCGGGGGACAGGGTGCTGCTGTCGGATATTTCGGGCAATACCGCCGTGGTGGACAAGATTTTACCGCGGAAAAACTGCCTTATCCGTCCGCCCCTTGCCAATCTTGATTATATTGTTTTTGTAATTTCCACCTGCGAGCCTGCGCCTAATCTGACGCTTTTGGACAAGTTTCTCGCCATTGCCGAATTTAAGGGTATTAAAAGCGTTATCGCGGTGACAAAGCTTGATTTGCTGAAAAATGCCGAGCTTGCGGACATTTACAAAAACTCTGGGGCGGAATTCCTTGAAATCGACTATGACGAGCCGTCCACCTATATGAGGCTGTACGGTATGCTTGCGGGAAAGGTTTCCGCCTTTACAGGCAACACGGGGGTGGGGAAGTCCACCTTGCTCAACCATATCGACGGTCGGCTTGAATTGAAAACAGGTGAGATAAGCAAAAAGCTGGGCAGGGGACGGCATACCACCCGAAACGTGGAGCTGTTCAGGCTTGCCAACGGCGGCTATATTGCGGACACGCCGGGGTTTTCCACCTTTGAGGCGCAGAAGTACGACACCGTCACAAAGGAGGAGCTTGCGGGCTGTTTCCCCGAGTTTGAGGAATACGCTGGGAAGTGCCGTTTCCCCGACTGCGCCCACATAAAGGAAAAGGGCTGCGCCGTACTTGCGGCGGTGGAAAACGGGGATATTCCGAAGTCGCGGCATGAAAGCTACGCCGAAATGTACGAGGAGGCAAAACTTATCAAGGAATGGGAAATTAAGGATAAAAGGTGATAATATGAAAAGCTGCTGGATATTCGGGGGCGCGCCCTTTGACGGAGAGCTTGCGCTGCCCGAAAACGCCTTTATCATTGCCGCGGACAGCGGTTACAATACCGTAAAGAGAATGGGCTTTACACCAAATATTACCTTGGGAGACTTTGACAGCCTCGGCTGTAAGCCCGACCGTACCTACTGC
>JAMPDU010000098.1 GCA_023665505.1 Ruminococcus sp. | reverse complement strand
CGTCCCCTATATTCCATTAGTCCCCGCCCTCTTCCTTTGGTTGTTCCTTTCGTACGATGTGAACGATTAACAGTTTATTCCAAAGTTAAGAAATTCAAAATTAAACCAACAGTAAACAAAAACCTTGACAAAAATAAAAATTTGTGGTACAATAAATTCGCGAGTAAGCTATGCGGTTAAAAACTGACGTGTTACGTCAGCTTTAGGAAAGTCCGAGCATCACAGAGCAGGGTAGCTGCTAACGGCAGCCGAGGGTGACCTTAGGGCAAGTGCAGCAGAGATATACCGCTGCGGTCAACCGCAGTAAGGGTGGAAAGGCGGGGTAAGAGCCCACCGGAGCGTCGGAGACGGCGCTGCCATGTAAACCCTACCCGATGCAACGTCTGATTGGAGCCGCGCGTTATTGTCTGCTCGGCAGGCGCGCCGCTATGACGGCTTGAGCGTTTCGGCGACGATTCGCCCAGATAGATTTCCGCACACGACAAAACTCGGCTTATCGGCTTAGTCGATTAGAGGATAGAAGTTAGAGGATAGAGGTTAGAATTGCGCAAGCTGCGCTTGCAACGGTTTCTGTTCTGTAACTTCTATCCTCTTTTTTATGTAAGTTTTGTAATTTCTTATAAAAAATTTATTCAATGTGTAAAAATTTTAGCAAAAGTGTTGAAAAATGTTTTTTTGTGTGGTATAATTTAGATTGTAAAATTCCGAGTTTTTTGAATGGGCGGCGATTGGCTATGAGAAAATATTTCAGCGAGTACACCGCGGCGGTGCTCCTCGCTTTGGCGGACGAAAATACCGACTTTGAACGGCTTAAGCGGGAAATGCTTGTTAAGATACAGTTTATGCAGCACGAAAGGCTTATCCACTTTTTGGTAACGATTTTGTTTGCCCTGCTGATGTTTATGAGCCTTATCGCGTTCCTTGTGACGGAAAACCTCGGTATGCTTGCGGCGGCTGTGCTTATGCTGTGCCTGCTTGCGCCGTACATCGCCCACTACTATTTTCTGGAAAACGGCGTGCAGAAACTGTACCGCATTTACGACCAAGTGTGTGAAAAAATCAAAGACAAAATTTGAATACAAAAACATATTCCGGCAAACCGATAAAATAACGCCATTGTAGGGGCGGATCCTGTATCCGCCCGCGTGTTATGAAATCCTAATCGGCGGGCGCATACAGGATGCGCCCCTACAGATACGGTTAATATTTTGCAGGATTGCTGTAACAGTACATAAAAATACTTTGTAAAATCTATAACCATTTGACCCTCATTGGGAGGTAAGTACACTATGAAAATCACATCTGAAATCGTTCGGGAAGTCATCGAAAATAAGGACATTTTTGTGGAATTCCAGCCGATATATTCCCTGAATACCAAAAAAATTATCGGGCTTGAGGCTCTCGCCAGGGGCGACTATCGGGGCGAGACTGTCTCACCCTATTTCCTGTTCGACTACGCGGAAAAGAACGGGAACGTCCTGTCGGTGGACAGGCTTTGCCGCGAAAAGGCTATGCGCTCGTTCGCGGCGGAAAAGCGGGCGGACTCGATGCTGTTTATAAACTTTGAGACGTCGGTGCTGAACAGCGTTGCTCCCGGCAACGGCGAGATTATGAAAACAGCGGCGGAGAACCACATTTCCCCCGAAAATATCGTTATCGAGTTAAACGAGTCACACGTGCGGGACAGCTACGACTTGATGATGTTTGTCAATTATTACCGCTCAAAGGGTTTCCTTATCGCGCTGGACAACGTGAACGCGGGGCTTGAAACAATGAACAGAATTATGATGATTAACCCCGACATCATAAAGATAGACAGGGCAATCGTCAGCAGCATCGAGTCGAACACTTATAATCAGGAGGTTTTCAAGTCCATAATCAACACCGCCAAGCAGATAGGCGCAATGACCGTCGCCGAAAGCGTTGAAACCGTCGACGAGGTTATAACCTGCATGCTTATGGGTGTGGACTATTTCCAAGGGTTTTATTTCTCCCGTCCCGAGCAGTTTAACTATATTTTCTCAAACGAGGCGCGGCTTAAGCTGGAGGACGCGGCGTTAAAGCTGAACCTGAGCATAAAGAAAAACCCCACGGCGGTGAACGTGCAGATAGAGACGTACAAGCGGATAATTTACGACCTTGTAAGCTCTCTTGTGAACGTTGCCCCGTCCGACTACGACCGCGCGCTGCTGAATTATGTTTCGGCGCACCGCGAGATAGAGTGCGCGTTTCTGATAGACGAAAAGGGTTTTCAGATAACCCAAACCGCCATGAGGAACGACGCGGAAATTCTCCCGGGGTATCAGCCCGCCATACGTGGCGTGAACCACGACATAAAGAATTATTTCTACGCGATTAAAGAGCAGATTGAGGACCCGTTTATTTCGGGCTGGTACATATCGAGCGCCACGGGCAAAAACTGCAAGACGATTTCATCGCATTTTTACGACAAAGGCGGCAGGCTTATTGTGGCTTGCGTGGACCTGAAACGCAGGTAATTTAATTAATAATGAATAATTAATAATTAATAATTTTTTGTAAACTGTTACGCGTTCAAAAAATTATTACGGCAATTCTTTAAATATTCTTGCAAATTTTGTAGGGGCGGATTCCATATCCGCCCGCCGCGTACATTTCCGCACATTTTAAACGGGCGCATACAGGATGCGCCCCTACAAAAGGCGTTATTTTATTGATTTGCTGTAATTTGCTGTAACCTTTAATTATTCATTATTAATTGTTAATTATTAATTATTTTTTGGAGGAATAAAAATGAAAAAAATCAACGAAAAATATCATCACCTTTGTATCACCGTTTCGGCGGTATCAATGGTACTGGCGGCGTTCGCGCTGATTATCAGCGTTATCGCGCTGGTGAAAAGCTGCGGGAAAAATCAGCTTTCCACGCGGGAATTCGACGGCTGCGGCGCCGACGGCGAGGATTTTATCGGCGACGACGAGGAGGAACTGTTTTTTTAAAACGTCCCGCAAAAAATTACACATTAAGAAAGGATTATGAAAATGTCAAAAGAAAAAGTTATCGACGTCGGCGGAGGCTCGGCGAAAAAAATTATCGCGGCGGTAATAGTGGTACTGGTGCTGCTGGTGGTGGTGTTAAACTCCTTTACCACGGTAAAGGCGGGTCACTCGGGAGTTGTCACCACTTTCGGCAAAGTGTCCGAGGGAGTGCTTTCCGAGGGACTGCACTTTAAAATACCGTTCATTCAGCAGATAATTCTTATAGACAACCGCGTGCAGAAAGCGGAGGCGTCCTGCTCTTCCGCGTCAAAGGATTTGCAGACGGTTTCGTCCACCATAGCGGTAAACTATAAGGTGCTGAACGGCTATTCGGCAAGCGTTTACAAGAATATCGGCATGGACTACGAGGCGGTTATCATTACCCCCGCCATTCAGGAGTGCGTGAAAGCGGTCACGGCGAAATTCACCGCCGAGGAGCTTATCACCAACCGCCAGAACGTGGGCGACCAGATGATGGACTTGCTGAAAAACAAAATCGGCGAGTACGGCATTGATATTCAGATTTTCAACATCACCGCCTTTGATTTTACGGACGAGTACAACGCCGCCATCGAGGCTAAGCAAACCGCCCAGCAGAACGCTCTCAAGGCGGAACAGGATTTGCAGCGTATCAAGGTTGAGGCTCAGCAAACCATTGAAAAGGCGCAGGCAGAGGCTGAGGCGTACCGTCTCAAATCCGAGCAGCTCACCCCGGAAATTCTCATCAGCAACTATATCGAGAAGTGGGACGGCAAGCTCCCCACGGTTGCGGCGGGAGACGGCGGCGCTATGATGATTGATATTTCCGAGCTTTTGGACGGACTGGGTACAAGCGGTACGGGTACGGGTTATGTTCCGCCGGTTACGCAGAGCGTTCCCGAAAGCGACAGTGGGGAATAAATATTTGACAGAATGAAATAATTGTGTTATAATTAATACGCTGTTTGAGGTGGTCAATTTCGCGGCAACCACGCGCCGAAGGTTTGACAGGGGGAAACCCCGAGAGATGCAGGAGATACGCCGCGCCTGCCAAACAGCCGTATTTTCCCGCTCTGCTCAGGCAGGGCGGTTTTTGTTGCATTTTTTTAAAGAAAATATTTCAAAATTCCCTCTTTTTTCGGATTTTTTGGCAACTCTGTGATTTTTTTGGATTTTTTTCAAAAAAGACTTGCAAAATTTAGTAAAATGTTGTATACTTATTCTATAGTGGTGAGTGCGGAAAAATATCCGCAAAGTAATAAATTACCAAAGTATACAAGGAGGAAAATTACAATGGCATTTAAAAACGAGTACCTTAAAGGCGTGTACGAAAAGGTTGAAAAGCGCAACCCCGGCGAAACCGAGTTTCTCCAGGCGGTGAGAGAGGTTTTGGAATCTTTCGAGCCTGTTGTTGAGAAAGACAAGTCCTATGAGACAAACGGCATTATCGACAGAATTGTCGAGCCGGAGCGTTTCATTCAGTTCCGCGTTTCTTGGGTTGACGACAAGGGCAACGTGCAGGTGAACCGCGGTTTCCGCTGCCAGTTCAACTCCGCTATCGGTCCTTACAAGGGCGGACTTAGACTTCACCCCTCGGTTTGCGCGTCGGTTATTAAATTCCTCGGCTTTGAGCAGATTTTCAAGAACAGCCTTACGGGTCTGCCCATGGGCGGCGGCAAGGGCGGCTCGGACTTCGACCCCAAGGGCAAATCCGACCGGGAAGTTATGGCGTTCTGCCAAAGCTTTATGACGGAGCTTTCCAAGCACATCGGCGCTGACACCGACGTTCCCGCAGGCGACATCGGCACGGGCGCGCGGGAAATCGGCTATATGTTCGGTCAGTATAAGAGACTTCGCAACGAGTTTACGGGCGTTCTCACGGGCAAGGGACTTTCCTACGGCGGCTCTCTCGCGAGAACGGAGGCTACGGGTTACGGACTTTGCTACTTCACCGAGGAAATGCTGAACTGTATGAAAAACGACAGCTTTAAGGGCAAGACCGTTGTAATTTCCGGTTCGGGCAACGTTGCCATTTACGCTACGCAGAAAGCTACCGAGCTGGGCGGAAAGGTTGTTGCGCTCTCCGACTCCAACGGCTATATCCACGACCCCGACGGTATCGAGCTTGACCTTGTTAAGCAGATTAAAGAGGTTGAGCGGGGCAGAATTAAGGAGTATGTCGACAGAACGTCCCACAAGAACGTTACCTACACAGAGGGCTGCAAGGGCATTTGGACTATCAAGTGCGACGTGGCTCTCCCCTGCGCAACGCAGAACGAGCTTGACGGAGATGCTGCCGACACCCTTATCAAGAACGGCGTAATCGCTGTCGCCGAGGGCGCGAATATGCCCTCTACTCCCGAGGCTATCGAGAAGTTCCTTGCGGCAAAGGTTATGTTCGGTCCCGCAAAGGCGGCAAACGCAGGCGGCGTGGCTACTTCGGGTCTTGAGATGTCCCAGAACAGCGAACGCCTCAGCTGGACTTTCGAGGAGGTTGACGCTAAGCTCAAGGGCATTATGGTGAACATTTTCCACAACGCATACAATGCCTCTAAGGAGTACGGTCACGAGGGCAACCTTGTTATGGGCGCGAACATCGCGGGCTTCCTTAAGGTTGCGGACGCTATGAAGTGGCAGGGAGTTGCGTATTAATTGACGGTGTACAGTTGATAGTTGACAGTTATTTTCAATATGTTAAACCGAGGACAGCTTATTGGGGTGTCCTCGGTTTTTATTATTTATTATCTTCTAAGGGAACAATGGCAAGGGTTTTTCCCAACGGCACAAGCAGACGTATAAGCGTATCCACTTTCGGGACGGCTGCGCCTTTTTCAAGTCTTGCAATGGCGGGCTGTTTTATGCCCGAAATAGCGGCAAGTTCACGCTGAGACAACCCCATTTCCTCCCGAGCCTCAATCAGTTTGCCAATAAGGGCTGTTTCAAATTCAACCTCCGCTTTAATATCGGGTGAAACAATTGACGGGTCGTTCATAATGTCGGACAGAGTGGCGTATGTTTCATTGTTTATTTCGATACTCATAATTACTTGCTCCTTTCAAGAAAATCATTATATCTTTGTTTTGCAATGTCAATTTCTCTTTTTGGCGTTTTTTGTGATTTTTTAACAAAATGGTGCAGCAGTACAAACTTATTGTCTTTCCAATAAAAGAAAAATATACGGTTGCTTAGCGGGCGCAGTTCCCATATGTCGTCTGATATATGCTTGACAACAGGTGTACCGATCCGCGTTCCATAAGTGGAAAGGCTGTTCAAATATGAAAGTATTTTTGTGAAATTAATACGGTCTGTTTTGCTTGCTGCGGACTTTTGCGCAAGTTCCCTGATAAAATCCTCAACTTCGGATTTACCGCTTTTATCGCGGTAAAAAATTACTTCATACAACACGCATCTCCTCCTGTAATTATGATAACATAGATGTTATCATTTGTCAAGAGAAAAATAAAAGACTGAGGGGCAGATTTTATATCCGCCCCTACATAATGTTACAACAAAATATAAATTTATTTTACCGTAAACTCCGTAACCTCAATCACGTCCGGCTGCTGGTGCCTGATAATTTTCACCGCGGTGATAACCGTGCAGAAATTCAGTATACCCTCCAAAAGCAGGGTCACGCCTAAAATTATCATCATCACCCGGACGCTCTCCGCGGGGCGGAGCATCAGCACAAGTCCCATTCCCCCCGTGAGAATTGCCGAAACCAGTATCAGCCACCATTCTCTTATGCCGAAACGTTTCGATTCAAGTGAAATGCGGATTTTGGAAACGCCGTCCGCCAAAATTGTCAGCCCCAAAGCGATACAGATAAAATTCAGCACGCTTTCCGGGCGGACAAGTATCACAACGCCCACCGCAATCAGGACTATTCCAAACGTTAAATCGTACTGAAAAGCAAGGCGGTACAGGTCTTTTGAAAAATAGCCGATAAGCTTTACCGCCCCGAACAGGGTGAAAATTACCCCGCAGATAATTCCCAAAAGCGCGGCGGAAAAGTCCGGCAGGACGATAAGCAGCACGCCCAGTACGCAAAGCGCGGCGGAAATGATAATATACCCGATTTTTGCCGTCCTCATAGGTGCGGGCGAACGTACATCACTCATAAAATCAGACCTTTCAAATTTGTTTTATGCAACAATTATAACTCCCGCAAATTTTTTTTGCAACGGTCAGATTTCACGCCGTGTTAAAAAACCGTACACATCGGCTGATTTGTACGGTTTTTGTACTGCGATTTAATTTGGGGTTCACACTCCTGTAGGAGTAAGATTTTTAGCAAGATTTTCCACTTCCTCGACGGGGAGATTGGCTATTTCAGATATTTCTGTTACAGACATTTCCCCGAGGGAAAGAAGATTAACAGCAAACTGGGTTCTATCAATTTGCCTTGTTTCCACAGCAAGTTCTTCCGCAAGTTCATTCCAAAGATCTTCCATATCTAACCAAAAGCCCTTTAGGCAAGCGGCTGGTTAGATACTGTAAAAATTTGGCGCTAACCCTCCTTGAAAACCATGCGCTAAAAAATTATAACAAAAACCTATTGATTAATTCACCAAAATGTTGTAAAATATAATTATACTTTTGGAAAGGCGGGAACGCGCTATGAAAAACGACAGCGAAAAAATCGGGGATTTCCTCGCGGAAACAAACGGCGACGGGCATAACCTGCTCCCCGACGAGCCGTCATGGCTGGAGGACGCCAAGGAGGAAATGGAGGACTTTATCGAGTCCCAAGGCATACACATTCGGCAGTAATACTAATCCCTCATTGAATTATGTGCAATCTCTCGCCGCAAAACCACATATATCAAAGCTTGTTGCGGCGATTTCTTGCTCATAATTCTAATGAGGGATTAGTATAAAGCCGTCAAAAATTATTTTGAAAGGACTGTTTTTTATGAGCACTATTCTTGTTACGGGCGGGGCGGGGTTTATCGGCAGCCACACCTGCGTGGAGCTTTTGAACGCGGGGTACGGTATTGTGGTTATGGATAATTTTTCCAACTCTAAGCCGGAGGCTTTGAACCGTATCAAAAAAATCACCGGAAAAGATTTCAAATTCTATGAGACGGATATTCTCGACTATGAGGGAACTTGTAAAATTTTCCTGGAAAATAAAATCGACGGGGTTATACATTTTGCGGGACTTAAAGCGGTTGGCGAATCATGCGCAAAGCCTGTGGAGTACTACTACAACAACATATCGGGGACTATCGAGCTGATTAAGGCTATGCGGGATAACGGCTGTAAAAATATGGTATTCTCTTCCAGCGCCACGGTGTACGGAATGAACAACCCCGTGCCCTATGTGGAGACGTACCCCACGTCGGCGACGAACCCGTACGGGTACACAAAGGTGATGATTGAGCAAATTCTCACCGACACGGCTAAGGCGGACGGCGATTGGAGCGTTGCTCTGCTGCGGTATTTCAACCCGATTGGGGCGCATGAAAGCGGGCTTTTGGGCGAAGACCCCAACGGAATTCCCAATAATTTACTGCCGTATGTGGCGCAGGTGGCGGCGGGCAAACTGCCCTGTTTGAGCGTGTACGGCGACGATTACGACACGCCCGACGGCACGGGCGTTCGCGACTATATCCACGTGGTGGACTTGGCAAAAGGTCACCTGTGCGCGGTTGATTACACTTTAAAGCATAAAAGCGTTGAGGCGGTAAACCTCGGCACGGGCAAGGGCACAAGCGTTCTCGAGGTGGTTCGCGCCTTTGAGGAGGCAAGCGGCAAAAAAGTACCCTATAAAATAGTGGGTCGCCGCCCCGGCGACATCGCCACCTGTTACGCCAACACCGACAAGGCGCGGGAGCTTTTCGGGTGGTCGGCGGCGGCTGACATCGGGCAGATGTGCCGCGACAGCTGGAATTTTACGGTAAAAAATCCCAACGGAATTCAGTAAAAATGCACAAAAAATAACCTCCCCAATCGGGGAGGTTTTTATATTTTGTACAATTACTGGAGCAGCGAAAGAACACTCTGCGGCAGCTGATTTGCCTGTGCAAGCATGCTTTGTGCAGCCTGAGCGAGGATCTGATTTTTGGTAAAGTTCATCATCTCGGTAGGCATATCTGTGTCGCGGATTTGGCTCTCTGCCGAAGTCAGGTTCTCGATCGAAACGTTCATGTTGTCGATCTTGTGTTCCAAACGGTTCTGAACAGCACCGAATGTGGCACGAACCATGGAAACCTTGTTGATCGCGTTGTCGATTTGGTCGATAGCGTAGTTTGCGCTCTCCGCTGTCTTAAGGCTGAGACTTGCTGTATTCAAGCCGTCCTCACGAGCCGAGCAGTTCATGTTGGACTTGAGGTTGCCCATGCCGCCGCTTGTGTACTTGAATGTGAAGTTAACAGCGTCCTTAGAGCGAGCACCGGTCTGAAGTGTGATGTTATCGGTGTAAGTAAGGGGAGCAGCACCGTTCTTGAATGCGTTGGAAACGGATACGCCGTCCTTTGCAACCTCTGTAGCCATTGTTGCAGCCTTAGGTGTAGCAACAGTATGAACAGAAAGGTCTTTCATATCAGCATAGTTATATGCGTCAACATTCGGGCTGAATGTTACCTCGCCGTCTTTGCCATCAATCGGAGCAGCGTCAACAGCTTTTATTTCGGGAGTGTATGTCAAAGTTATCTTTTTGCCGTTGGCATTAACTCCGTCTGTTGTCACACCGTAATCACCGATAGTAACACTATCCCCAGCAGCGTTTTTCCACGTGCCGGTTCCTCCATCATATGTTAAAGTAATGGTTTCTGTTTTTGCCTTATCCGCAACCTTATTAACAAGTTTAGTCGCGTCAACCGTTATAGTAGCGGCAGCGCCCGCGTTCAGCAAATCTGTAGTGGCTGTTGCCTTAGGTGTTATTTCAACACCCGCGCCGCCGGTTATGGGACTTGCAACCAACTTACCGATAGCAATGGGGTCTGCACCGGCTTTGACTTCGTAGGTGATATTGCCGTCAGCATCAATCTTGAGCTTGTCTTTGTTAGCGTTATCTTCAGCAACGTTTGCAGCTGTATTTATAGTGGTGTCAATTGTAGCCTTACCGTCTTTGTAAGTAACCTTGAATTCTGCGTCATCAAGAGCCGAAAGAGCGTCTTTAATGTCAGAATTCATAGCGTCGTCGGTAATGGTGCTGGCAAGCTTAATTTCGATTTTGCCAACCAAATCATCAGTTGTAATCGTTGCACCGTCAGCAATTGTAAATGACTTATTACCTTCAACTTTAGGATCGGCTTCATCATCTGCATTGTAGTCTTCGTCAAGACCGATATTCTTAGGAGCATAAGTCTTATCGGCGGAGTTCTCAAACTGAACGGTGATAGTATCGCCGAGTTTAAGACCTTGCATTTCATCAAAGACAACGTTTGTTGCAACAATATCTTCGCCTGTGTAAGGGTCTTTACCTGCGATAACCTTGAAACCGCCCATACCTGTAGCGTCGTCTCTCTCAACTGCACGAGCCTCGAGTTTAGCAGGGTTTGCGCCCTCGATAACTTCGCCGTCCATGTCTGTGATGGTCTTGGCATTCCAACGAGAACCGTCCCACATAAATGTAACGTTCATCTTCTCGTCCTTATTTACATCAACGCCTGTAGCCTCCCAAACAGCGTCAGCAGTCTTCTTGTCATAGTGAGACTGGTCTGCCATTGTGTGAGCCTGTTTCGCACTAATGTCTGTAGCCTTTGCAGCTGCAACAGTTGTTGTGTAGCCCTTAGAATAATCAAACTTGCCGTCAACAGCGAGTGTGCCGTCAGCCATTTGACCGCCGTTCAAAACAACCACGCCGTTGAAGTCTGTGTCGGCGATCTGATTGAGTTCGTCGTTGAGCTGATCGAATTCAAGCTGAATAGCGTCACGGTCAACGTCGTCCTGATACGTGCCGTTTGCGGACTGGTCAGCCAAAACTTTCATTCTTTGCAGAATGCTGTCGGTCTCGGTCAGCGCGCCCTCAAAGGTCTGAACCATTGAAATGCCGTCCTGAGCGTTCTTTACGCCCTGTGTCATGCCTGCGATCTGCGATCTCATTTTTTCCGAAACGGCGAGACCTGCGGCATTGTCGCCCGCGCGGTTGATTGCGTAACCACTGGAAAGTTTCTCCAATGATTTACTTAATTTGGAATTGTTGATACCAAGGTATCTGTTCGCGTTCATCGCGGTTAAGTTGTGCTGTACTACCATAATAGTTACCTCCATGTTTTTTTAGTTAGCCGAATCCGTTCGGCTTTCGTTAAAGTATGCTTTAGCGAAGTCTGCCAATTTTTCCTATGCGCAACTCGGTATTGTTGACATTTTTCGCCAAATAGTGGGAATTACTCCCAATTTTTAGAAGTTGTTCCCACAAAGAGAACATTTATTCGGAGATTTCGCTCCTCATGAGCTGTTCTCCTTGCCTTCTGTTATATATATCGGCACGAAATCGGCAAACTTTAGGGTTTTTTATTTAACTTTTTATGAATTTTCAGTTAAATCTGCCAAAATTTGTATTTCGCTAAAGCATACTTTAGCGCAATACGAAAGGAATCGCATTGCACAACCAA
>JAMPDU010000097.1 GCA_023665505.1 Ruminococcus sp. | reverse complement strand
CAAATTAAAAGTTCGGCGGATAACATCGTTCAAAATCTCGGCAATATCGAGCATAAACACGAAGATTTGAGTTACACAAATTCGCTTACGATTTCGGATTTGATTTGCACGATGAGATACTTTTTTGATAATTTCGCAAACACTTACACGACGCTTTTAAGCTATATGCCAAACTTTCGCAATAATATTTGCAGCTTGAATTTGCCTTGGGCGGAGCTGTTTTTCGCAATTCAATTAAAAAAACTAATTGAATACTTTGACAAAAAATTCAGTACCGACGAGTTTTCGGAATTTTACAGCACAATTTGTTTTAACACAAAGCGTTATGCGCTGTATGAAATTAACGATTTTACGACGGTCGGCGCACTTTTCAACGTGACCGGCGGATACATGTTTGCAAGTTGGACCCCGGGTACGACATAGATTTTTACACCGAAAGTATCAACGGTTGCTGTGCGATTTGCAAACTGTTTTGTGAATATTTTGGCAACATTCAACTACAATCAATTCAATATCAACAAATTCGACGTCGTTGTCAAGCACTTAATTATAAGTCACCCTTGTTTTAAAAGCGGCAAAATAATTTTGATTTTGTCAATAATTTAAGCTTAATAATGTTAAAATTTTCTTTCGCTGTATTTTCCGTCTGTAAACTTCCTCACAAATCCGCTTGCGGGAAAATCGGGTTTAACATATTCCCATAGACAACCGCAAATTTTGCATTTATACCATTTATCCGCATACCATGAAATTTTTTTAAATTTATAGTACGGTTTTCGAGGCGGTATCTCTGTAAAAATACCTTTTGATAATTGTTCGGAAAAGAAATCTTCAATTTCCTTTAATTGAGATAAAGAATTAATTTCAGTTGCAATTCTATCGTTACAATTACATATTATTTTATAAAACATTAAGAATTCACCTCCGGTAATACTTGCGAGATTGTAATTAAGGACGTGCTCATAAGCCACAGTACTGTCGAAAATAAGCTGATTTAACTCATTATAAGTGTACTCGGTTTCCGCACCGTTTTTGGTTTTCAAGATACGGTTTCCGCGCGGTAAAGACCGGACATTCCGATCGGTTTAAACTGCGGAAAGTTTTTCGCCGGTTGTTCCGATAGTATGATATATTGTACCATAATTTCATCGTCGTTGTCAAGTGTTTTCCAAATAGAAAATATCAGACGTTACAAAAACGGAAAATATCGGGAGCAGGACGATCTCACATTGGCATATAATATTGTTTCAACGTTTGACATTACAGAGCCGTTCTGGGAACAGGCTGCCGCCGGTTATTTAGCCTTTTTAATCGCGTTTTGTTTGGAGACACTTCCCGTAGAGGAACAAAATATGATTTCCGTCTGCGCTTTGCATACTCGCTTTATAAAGCCAAACTGTAAACTCTCGTTCATTCAGTGGGTCGAGACGCATCTGAACACATTTGCCGCCAAAAAGTACGCCAAAACTTGTTGCGCAATGGGCGCGGACAAAATGTGGTCGAGCATTGTGGAGTTCGCAAACCGCGCTCTTGAACCCTTTGACTTTGAGGAGGCTCGGACGATTTTTGAAAATCCGAAAAGCTTTGATATTTCAAGACTTGGTATGGAGAAAACCGCGCTGTTCTTGAACGTCAGCGACACGGACAGGACGTTTGACAACCTCATAAATGTGTTCTATACACAAGCATTGCAGATACTTTGCAGCCTTGCGGATTTAAACCCCGGCGGACGTTTGAAAATCCCTGTGAGGATTTTTATGGACGACTTTGCGGCAAGCGGAGAAATCCCCGACTCCGACAAGATTATTTCGACTATCCGTTCACGCGACATCTCCGTAAGCCTAATCCTCCAAAGTATGACACAATTAGAGAGCATGTACTCCACTGCCGAGGCTACCACAATCGTCAACAATTGCGACCATATTATTTATCTCGGCTCGCAGGATTTAAAGGCTGCCGATTTTATCGGCAATCGGATTTTCAAGACACCAGACGAAGTGCTTTGTATTCCTCGTGACAAGGCTGTTGTCATAACTACAGGCGAAAAGGCTGTTATTGCCGAGAAAATCAAGCCTTACAGTACGTTGAAATAACTTTGCAAAAAATAAACTGCCGCATCTACTCGGTGTGGCAGTTATTTTTTACAAAAAGCATAATAGGAAAAGCTATGGTAAAAATGACTTGCATATGTGTTTCTTAAAAATTTTAATCATTTATTATTTATTGCAATCCCGCAAGCATTTTCCCAAACTCGGCGCACCTTGCCAAATCTTCCTCCGAGGGAGTTTCGTTGGCAATAACCCCCTCTCCGCCTACAAGCACTGCGCCGTCGGATTATATTCTGTCCTCCCAGTTCCGCATCCACTCGCCGTCGCCCCAGCCGTATGAACCGAAAAGCGCAACTTTCTTTCCGTTAAGACTGCTCTCAATTTCCGTGAAAAAAGGCTCGAATTCGCTTTCCTCAAGCACCTCAGCGCCCATTGCGGGGCAGCCGAACGCGACCGCGTCATAGTCCCCGACGTTTCCCGAAAATTCGGAAACGCTGAAAAGTTCCGCGCCCGCGCTTTCCGCCACAGCCTGCGCCATTGCCTCGGTGTTGCCCGTACCGCTCCAAAAAATTACTGCTGTTTTCATAAAAAATTCCTCCTAAATTAAATTTAAAATATTTTCAAAACCCGATAAATTTCGGGATTTTTAACTGATTTTCCGCAAAATTTTTATTTAAAAAATTATAGTACATACCCAAGCAATTAACGCGCAAATAAACGGATAAACGATAATGTGGATTATTTGACATTTTAAATTAAATCCGTATTTGTGAAAGCTTTCGCACACGTCCACCTCGGGGTAATAACGCTGAAAAAAACGCGTGCGGGTCACAAGCAAAAAGTCAAAGCAAATCATATCATACGCCTTGTAAGCGTACAAAATTGTAAGAAATCTCGCAAAAAATTGGCGGAATTCAAAATTGTTTTGAACGCCGTCCCATACGGCAAAAAAAGCGGCTGAAATCAGTGCCAACATACTTAAAATTAAAAGTACCCAACCAAGCAAATGCTGTCCTTTGAAACGCTCGGGTTTGGGTTGTATCAATGCTTGCGCGTCCTTCGGTGCTGAACCGAAAAACCGTTTGTCCTGCACCAGCGCCACCGCCGAGTACAGCATAAGAGTTATGCCGCCTATTACAAGCAGCGAAAGCAAAAAAGTTACCATATGTCCTCCTAAAAATAAATTTAAGATAATTTCAAAGCCCGATAAATGTCGGGATTTTCAATTAATTTTCCGCACAAAAATTTTCTGCACCTGCTGTAATTTTCAAAGGTGCGTTTTGCGTTTTCCTCGCTGCCGTAGACTTTCCAGCAGCCGCACATTTTAAAATTTTCACCCTTGTTTTTTATGAAACCCTCCACGTCCTCGGTGGGATAGCCGAGAAAAATTCCGATTTCGTGTGGGAATTCCCCGCACTTCCCAATGCGCTCGGAAAGCCGCCGGAGATTTTCCGGAATAAAAGAATTTTCCGGGTAGCCGTATTCCCGCAGAATCCTTTGCACGCCGTCCTCCGCGAGACGTTTTTCAAGCATTTTTTCGCTGTAAAAAAGCATTAATTTTCTCTCGCCGCATTGGCATAAAATTTTGCTTTTAAGTCCCTTTGCGGAGGCTCTGCGGTTGAAATATTCCATATGAAAATCAAGGTCGAATTCCTCCGCCGAAAGCGAAACAAGGCTGGCGCATTTAATTCCCAAAAGCGTCGGCGCGGTGTGCATCGCAAGTTTTTCACAGAAATTAAAATATTCTTTTTTTGACATAAAAATCATCTCCAAAATCAATTAGCAAATGCTAACCTGTACTTAAAATAATAATATTTTATTTTAAAATTAAAGACATTACCCAAGCAATAACCGCAGCTAAAATCGGGTAGCCAACGAGGGTTACAGCCCATTTAAAAGCGTGAACTTTCAGGGGAATGTACGGGCGCAAATCCTCCGTGCCGGGAATTATCCAAGCCTTTGTGTGACCCACCCAAAGCAAATCAATAATTATTCTGTCGAAAACGCCCATTGTCATTATGATTATCAGGGACTGCCAAAATCCCTGCGCAAAACCCCGCGCGCCGTTTACAAAATACACCGCCGCGGTTATATATACAAAATACAAAACCAAGCCGATTATTTTAAATATAATTGTGCTTTTTTTAATTTTTTCTTTTGTGGTAAGACCTAATTCCACGGCTCTTTTTTGGACGTTTTTTTCGTAAAGATGCACCATGCCAACCGCGCCGTTTCGTATGCCGATACGGCATATCAGCCACAAAATAAAGCACAGTATCAAGCCCTCCAAAATTACAACGGGTAAATTCATTTTTAATTTTTCACCTCTTATTTCGGCTTTCTCTCCAAATCGTACATAAAACTTTTTTCGTCCATTTTGCGGACGTTCACAAGCGTCATTCCCAAGTGCTCGTATTTATCTTTTTTCAGCTTTGCGTCCGTGGAAAGTATTACGGGCAAACGCTTTCGGTCGGCAATTTCAAAAGCAGTCTCCATAAGCGGGCGCATAAAGCCCTGCCCCTGATATTCTTTTTTTATTGCCAGCAACTCAATTTGCACAAAATCTTTTTTGGCTTTTCGGTACTTCCTTTCAAGACTTTCTCCGCCCGCCTGAAATTTTTCCATAACGCTTTTAAATCCGCCGAAACCCAGTGCTTTAACCATTCCGAACATCATTTTAAAAGTCGCCGTAAACGGGTACGGACTTGTGGTGTCCGTCACAATTAAAATTCCCTCGTTTTGTTTGCTTGTGGAATAAACCGCGCCCGCGCCGTTGGCGGCTTTTATCATTGCCAGCAGGTAATTTACAAGCCGCGTTCTGTCGGGGTAGCCGGGGTAAAAGGGTACCATTCCTACTTCATTTTCACCGTAATTGTAGTACGCGAACACTTCGGCAAACTGCCGCATTTCGCTGTCTGTAAGTTTTGTTTTTTTGAGCATTTTTATCACTTCCGCACATTTAAATGGTTTATTAAAAAATACTGATTTTAGTTACACTATGCTAACTAAAATCAGTATACCATACAATACATTGTTTGTCAAGCCTAACTTTGAGAAAATTTTTAATAAATTTATGTAAAATCGGAATGGGTATGTTCGGGCTTATTGCGGTTGTAAATGTGCTTTAAAATTATTTTCGCCTATTTATTATGCCTTGGTATTTTTATCAATGGATACGTGATTTTTACACATTTTTAATATTTAAAATAAAAACGGCTGTACGGAAAAGTACAGCCGTTTTTATAAAAACAAACCACAGGCAAATTTTATCTGTATTATACCGTTACCGCCGTTTTCAGGAACTCGACTTCGCCGCTTTCAATATCGTAAACAGCTCCGACGGTATTGACCGCCGCCTCGTCGCCGCCTTTGTAGCCAAGCCGCTCTTTTATAAGCTCGACGCTTCTTTCAACATTTTTGAGGCAGGCTGATTTTTCGTCGGTTTCTCCCGCTATGGCTTTTTTGATTTCATCGGTAATTGTTTTTATGTACTCCTCCGGCTCGCCGCTGCCCATAGCCGCCCCGACCGCTCCGCAGTGAGTGTGACCGAGCACTACCACAAGCCTTGTGCCGAGATGCTCAGCGGCGTACTGTACGCTGCCAAGCTGGTGATTATCCATTACGTTGCCCGCCACGCGTATTGTAAATATCTCGCCGATTCCCGCCGAAAAAACCGCCTCGGGTATAACCCGTGAATCCGAACAGGTAATGACGATGGCATAAGGGAATTGCCCCTCGTCGCAGGTCTTTTTTCTGATTTCTTTTGACACGTCTCCGGGGTTGGCTGCGGCGTCGAGATAACGTTTATTTCCCTCTTTGAGCTTTTCAAGCGCCTGTGCGGCAGGCATTCCTGTATGATGCATAAGTTCCTCCATTCCGCCCGTACCGTAACGGCAGGGCTGTTTAATAAGTAAATTATATCATATTTTCCCGGAATTGTCAAGGCAAAACTTTTTAACCGACAGCCATAATTTTTACAAAACCCACTCCCCGCTCTCGTTCTGCAATTTCACCATATGGGAGTACAGCCCGTTTTCCCGCGACAGCTTTTCGGGCGAGCCCTGTTCCGCAACCGTACCCTCTGCAAGGACGACGATTTTGTCTGCGCCCGCAACCGTCCGCATACGGTGGGCGATTATCATCACGGTTTTGTCCGCGATAAGCCTTGAAAGGGACTCCTGTATCAAGGTTTCGTTTTCAACGTCAAGGCTTGCGGTCGCTTCGTCCAAAAGAATTATGGGCGCGTCTTTCAAAAACGCCCGCGCTATGGAAATCCTCTGCCGCTCACCCCCCGAAAGCTCGCAGCCGTTTTCGCCGATCAGCGTGTTCCATTTTTCGGGAAGCTTTTCCGCAAACTCGTCAACGTTCGCAAGCCTTGCCGCGGCGATAACTTCCTCGTCCGTCGCGCCGTTTCGCCCGATGCGAATGTTCTCCATAACCGTGTTGTCGAAAAGCGTTACGTCCTGAAAAACTATCGAGTACAGCGACATCAGCGTTTCGGGGTCGATTTTTGAAACGTCCATACCGCCAACCGTTATCGTCCCCCTGTCAATGTCCCAGAACCTTGCCGCAAGGCGGGAAACCGTGGTTTTGCCGCCGCCCGAGGGTCCCACAAGAGCGGTAACTTCCCCTTGCTTCGCGGTGAAAGAAACGTCTTTCAGAACCGTCTCGCCGCCGTCGTACGCAAAACCAACGCCGTCGAATTTTATGTCGTAACCCTTGTTCGTCAGCGTTTGCGTACCCTGCTGCTCTGGGTGGCTGAGAATTTCGTCCATACGCTTGCACTGAATATTCATCAGCATATTTATCGCCATAAGATTGTCAAGGGCGGCGCTAAGCGGGTCGTACAAACGGGAAACCAAAATCATAAACGCGAAAAAAGTCAGCAGGGTAATTTCCCCTTTCACAAGCAGCGAGCCCCCCGCAAGCACAGTCGTTGCAATGCCGATTTTCAGCACCATTCGGGCGCAGGTGTTGAAAACCGCGTTGGCGATTTCCACGGTAATCGTCTGCTTTTCCTCGGCTTTTATTTTTGCGGCAAGACCCTCCATATAGCTTTTTTCGGCGTTGTTAGCCTTTAAATCGCGGACTGCCTCCAAGCACTCCTGAATGCCCTCCTCGGCGGCAAGTTTTGTTTCACGGGACTTTTTCTGCAAGCCTTTCACTGCCCCCGAGGAAAGGAAAATTATTCCGAAAGAAACAGGCAGAACCCACAGCGCGGCAATTGCCATACGCCGGTTGAAAAAGAAAATTCCCACCGCCATAATCACCGTTGAAATTACCGAGCCGATAAATTCGGGAACCCAGTGGGAAAGCCCCTGCTCAAGCATTGCGCCGTCCGACATAATCGTGCTTGTAAGGTCGGACAAATCCTTTTTTCCGAAAAACGAGAGAGGGATTTTCCTAAGCTTTTCCGCAAGGGTGAGACGGCGCACGCCGCTCTCCACATAGGTGGCGAAAAACGTGGCGTTGTACTGAAAATAAGTCGTCACAAAAATCAGCACCAGCGCGGCGGTAATCCCGCCAATGTAAAAGGAAATCCTGTCCTCCGAAACCCCGCCGCCAAGCAAATCGCTGACAAAATTGTACAGCAAAATCGCGGGGAAAAACAACGCCAGATTTGACAGCACACAGGCGATAAACGCCTTTAACATATCCTTTGCGCCCTGCTCCGAGAGGGCGAATTTGTGTTTTAACATCTCAATCATTTTCAGCACCCACTTTCCATTTCGCGGCTTTGTTGTACTGCTCCCACATTTTCGCGTACAAGCCGCCCTTTTCCGCAAGCTCGCCATGCGTTCCCTCGTCGGAAATTTTCCCGTCCTTTACCACGAAAATCTTGTCCGCCCCCGTTACCGTCGAGAGCCTATGCGCTATCATCAGAACGGTTTTCCCTTTTGCCAGAACGTTAAACGCCGCCTGCACCTTTGCCTCGTTGTCGGGGTCGGCAAAAGCCGTCGCCTCGTCCAGAATTAAAATCGGGGAATTTTTCAGCATTGCCCTTGCTATTGAAATTCTCTGCTGTTCGCCCCCCGAAAGATACACGCCGTTCGCGCCGATAACCGTGTCAATTCCGCTCGGAAGTTTTTGCAGAATATCGTCGCACTGCGCCTCGCGGAGAGCCTTTAAAACCTCCTCCCGGGAGGCGTTGGGCTTTGCCATTCGCACGTTTTCAAACACGGAAGTTTTCAGCAGTTTCGAGTCCTGAAAAACAAAGGAAACCCTGTTCATTAAATCCTCTTTTGCAATGTCCTTTACGTTAATTCCGCCGATTTTTATTTCACCCTCCGACACGTCAAAAAATCTCGGAACAAGGCTTGCCAGCGTGGTTTTTCCCCCGCCGGACGGTCCCACAAAAGCGGCCTTTTCGCCCTGATTTATTTTAATTGAAACATTTTCAACCGCAAATTTTTCCGCGTTTTCATACTTGAAAGAAACCCCGCAGAATTCCACCGAATTATCTTTCGGCTGTTTGGGATTTTTCGTCTCGGGCAGCGGCTGCAAATTCATAATACTGTCAATTCGGGCAAGAGCGTCCGAAACAATTAAATTATTTTCGCTGGCGTACATAATTTTCGTGAGGGTCAGCGTAATTGCCGGCGTGATAATTATGTAGTACATAAGGTCGAGAAGAAACTCGTTTGTCACGCCGTCGGCGGTAATAACCATCGCCGCCGCAATAAGTACGGCGAAAATTGCGTTCACAAAAGTGGTGTAAAACAGCATCGGCGTACGCATACGTTTTGTGTAAGCGATTACCCATTTTTCGTAACTGTCGATGGACGCCTTGAAACGCTTGAATGAAAATACCGACTGCCCGAAAGTTTTCACCACCGAAATTCCGCGGACGTACTCCACCGCCTCGTTGGACATCTGCCCGAGAGCGTTGTTGTACTGTTTCATATCTTCAACCATTCCCTTGCCCGTCATAGAGCTCATACAAATCAATGCAGCAACAACGGGCGCAAGGCTTAAAAGTCCCAGCCGCCAGTCAAAAACAAGCAGCAGAACGAGCAGTCCCAAAGGTGTTGCGATCGCGCTCACCATATCGGGAAGCTGGTGCGCCAAATAAGTTTCGGTAGCCGCGCTTGAATCGTACACAATTTTTCTCGCGTTGCCGCTGCCAATGCCGTCCATAAAGCCCGCGGGCAGGGTGAGAATGTGCTCCATTGCGCGCTGTCTGATATTTGCCTGTACACGAAACGCCGCAAGGTGGGAACACATCAGTGCGGCGATGTAAATCAAAATCGCCGCAACCGCAAACAAAAGCGCAAGCCAGCCGTTCCGCGAAATATTCTGCGCCTCGGCGTAATTGGGGGAAACGTCCAGAATTTCCTTAATCACCCGCCAGATGTACACAAAGGGCAGCAGCGCCGCGACCGCGCTCACCGCCGACAATACCCAAGAGGCGTACGTCAGATATTTATGCTTTCCCGCGCAGTCCATAAGTCTTGACAGATCCGATTGTTTTTTCAATTTTATTCCTCCTAATATTTATTTTAGTTAGAATATGCTAACTAATTTCTTTAATTTAAGGGACTTTACGTCCCGTAAATTTTTTTTGCGTAACATTGTTACGGAATTTCCTGACCCATTATCTTAGCCCAGCCCGCCGTGTGAAATTCAAATAATTCCCGCACAAATATTTTTGCGTCCTCAAAGGGCATTTCATGGAGGATTACCTCAAAATACGCGTTCATCATTCCCGTTGTAAGGATATGCTCCAGCCGCCTGTCTATTTTAGGCGAGGGTCTGCCGAGTTTCTCCAAGGTCTTATAATATTCGTGGGTGGACTCCGTTTCAAGCTCCGTCATTTCGTCTATCAAAAAAGCGTACTTTGTGCCCTCGGAACATTTCAAAATAAGCTGAACCTCCCAAATATGCTCATAGCAGTACACAAGCAAATCCTCCATACATCGCCGTGAAATCTTGCCCATTTGCAGGGGGCGGACTTCCTCAGGGAGCTTTTCAAAATCCTCGTGCGCCTGTCTGTAGCGGCTCATTATACGGTCGTAAGTCTCCCCAACAAGCGCCTTGAAAAGCTCCGCCTTGCTGTTGTAATATCCGTAAAACGCCCCCGTGGTAACGCCAGCGGTTTTCACGATATTCCTCAAAGACGCGGACTTGAAACCCTTTTCCGCGAACTCAGCCTTTGCGGCTTGGTGTATTGCCTCCAAAGTGTTTTTTTCGGACTCGCCCATTTTGATTTTCCTCCGTATAACAGTGTTATATATCGCTGTTATACAGTATAGCGCAGACTTTTTATTTTGTCAAGTGGATTTGCGTTAATTTTACCTTTTCAACAAAAAATCTCGAAAAAAATTTTGCCGATACCGCAAAAATACTATATATTGTTAGTAATATCATACTTTTGAAAACGCCGTAAATGTCAAAATGCAAAAATATTTTTTGTATTTCAAATAAAAATTTGTACCGATAAACAATTTTTCGGAAATTAATTTTTCACCTATTGACAAATTTTTTTATTGGGAGTATAATTATTTTAGTTAGCATATGCTAATCAATATTTAAAAATACAGTTAGCCATAGCAAACTTATGGGAAAGGGAGTTAAAATATATGTCCGAAAAAGAGAAAAAATTTTTGGAAATTGTCGATTTGAAAAAAGGTTTCGGCAGCGGCGACACCCGTCAGGAAGTCCTGCGGGGAATGAGCTTTTCGGTTGCGAAAGGGGAATTCTGCGTGCTTTTGGGACCGTCGGGGTCGGGTAAATCCACCCTGTTAAACATCATCGGCGGAATTGACGGCGCGGATTCTGGGTACATATCAATTAACGGCGACAAACTTGACGATATGGGCGAAAAGGCGTTGACAGGCTACCGCAGGCGGCACTTGGGCTACGTTTTTCAGATGTACAATTTAATCGGAAATCTGAATGTCAAGGAAAATATCGAGGTGGGCGCATATTTGTCCGACAACGCTCTCGATATTGACGAGCTGCTGAACACTTTGGGACTTTACGAGCACCGTCACAAGCTGCCGAACCAGCTTTCGGGCGGTCAGCAGCAGCGGGTTTCAATCGGTCGGGCGATTGTGAAAAATCCCGATATTCTGCTTTGCGACGAACCCACAGGCGCGCTTGATTACAACACGTCCAAAGACATTTTAAAGCTGATAGAAAACGTCAACCAAAAGTACGGAAACACGGTGATTATGGTCACTCACAACGAGGCGATTAAAAATATGGCAGACCACGTTATAAAGCTGCGGGACGGCGTTGTGCGGCACAATAATTTGAACGGAAATAAAATTTCGGCGGCGGATTTGGAGTGGTGATTATGAACGGTAAAAAAATTAAAAATCCTCTCGGAAAACGCGTCCCCCGCGAGCTTATCGGCGAGTGGAAAAAATACGCCGTCGTCGGTTTGTTTTTGATTTTAACGGTGGGATTTGTTTCGGGAATGTACGTCGCGAACGACAGTATGCTGTCGTCGGCGGAAAAAGGCGTGACGGAATACAAGCTCGAATACGGGCATTTTGAATTAAGTAAAAAACTGTCCGAGGAGGCAATT
>JAMPDU010000096.1 GCA_023665505.1 Ruminococcus sp. | reverse complement strand
CGTAAATCCCCCGAATTTGCTCCGCCGTCAAGCCGTCGACGGGATTTTTCGCGTTCACCAAAAACACGAAGGCGTCCCTGCCGATTGGCACAAATTCAAGTTCAACGCCCTTTTCGGCGGCGTAGGCAAGCTGTTCCTCCGAGGGAGCGGCGCACACCGCAATGTCGGCTGTGCCGTCCACAACGCCCGAGTAAGCCTTCAGCGTGTTCCGCATTTGGAGCTTGCTTTCGGGAGCGAAATTTTCCCCGTCGAAAATCACGGAATTTTCGGGGTACACCGCGTTCACAAACGCGGAATACACGGGGTAAAGTCCCTCTGCGCCGTCGATGACGGGGAGTTCCCCCTCAAGGGGCAAATCCGCCTTGATGTTGACGATTAGGGAATTTTCGTCAAAGGGGAGATAGTCCGCAACCTCGATAGAGCTTGTCTTTTTTTCAAGACCGCCCGACCCCTGCAAACGCCTTGTGCAGGTGAAATAAACGTACAAATCAAAGGTAACGAAAAGTGCGGCGATTAACGTCAGCACCGCGATTTGCTTGAATAGTTTCATAGCTACCTCCCGTTTGCGATAAAGCTTATTATCGAGGCGTTGGAGTACAGAACAGCCGTGTACGCAACCAGCGCGGCAGTTGATAAAATTCCCGCCGCAGTTATTGCCGCAAGAAGTCTGCGGAAAGTTTTTTCTTTCATAAAATGCACCTCACATATTCACATACGAAAAATCGGCGTTGTTAAAAGCCATTTGACAAACATAAACGAGCAGACAACAAACGCGTCCGCCGCGAAAAAAGCCGCAGAGATAAAAAGCATTGTTTTTGCGTTTTCCCGCTTTTCGGAATTATCCTTTCGGGTACGTATGAAATTTATTAGAGATATTATAAGCCATACAAATATGAACGGCAAAAGAAAAGTACATACGTCAAAAAGCATTTTATTTACCTCACATATAAAAAATCGGCTCGACAAAAGTGCTGATTACGACAAGCGCGGCTATGTACAAAACAGCCGCCGACACGAAAAACGCCGAGGATATTAAAAACCGCGACCTTGCCTTTTCGTACCGTTCGCCGCCGCTTTTCCGCGCCGCGAAAAATATTATCAGCATAACAAAATTCCATACCGTTACCGCGCCGAAAACTGCGGTGCAAATTGTTAAAAGCATTTTTTCCCTCCTTTATAAGCTGTCAAGCAGAAACGCCAGCGCGAAAAGAGCCGCCGTCAGCACAATCCCCACGGTTAGGGCGATTGACGAAATTATAAAACCCGTTTCGGCTTTTCTCCGCTTTTCGGGCTTGCTTTTCGGGAACGCGATAAATACGATAAACGCGGTTAAGTCCCACAAAAACAAGACAGGCACGGTAATTGCCGCCGCTAACGCCGCCCCTAAAATTACAGATACAATTTCGTACATTTCCTCACCTCACAAAGGTGTACATCTCGCCCCGTTTCGGGGTAATTTTTTTCCTCTCGAAAAGCCGCGAAACCGTGACAAATTCATACCCCTGCCGCTTTAATTCGGGAATAATCATATCCACCGCCCGAACGGTTTTCACGTTCCCCTCGGCGTCGTGGAGGAGTATTATCAAGCCGTCCTCCGCTTGGGAAATAATTCTGTTGTAACGCTCTTCGGCGGACACTTCGTCAAGCCAATCCTCCGCGCCCAAACCGCAAATGAACGTCAAGTCGATAGCCTCGTGCATTTTCTCATTCACGGCAATATAGGGCGGACGGAAAAACCTCGGAGGTACGCCCACGGCTTTTTCAACCATGTCCGAAGTGAAGTCGATTTCCGCCCGTATCTCCTCGGGGGACATTCCCGTCATATCCGAGTGGGTGCGGGAGTGGTTGTGTATCTCGCAGCCGAGAGTGACGGCGCGGCGCATTGTCCCGAAACGCTCGGGAGTAACGTTATTCCCGCAGACGAAAAAGCTTGCAGGGACGGCGTGCTTTTCGACAACGTCCAAAATTTGGGACGTAACGCCGCTCGGACCGTCGTCAAAGGTCAGCGCGATTATTTTTTCGGTACTCATAAAAATCACCCTTTCAATCAACGGTGCAAAGCTTTTTAAAGACTTTGCACCGCTTTTTTACTCCTCGATATAAACCCGTTTCATTTTCTGCTCGTTGACGGGGCGGTCGCCGACTGTTTTTGTCTCGGCGATTTCGTCAACAGCGTCCATGCCCTCAACCACCTTGCCGAAAGCGGCGTACTCGCCGTCAAGGTGGGGCGCGTCCTTGTGCATAATAAAGAACTGCGAACCCGCGCTGTCCTTAATCATAGAACGCGCCATGGAGATTACCCCCCGGGTGTGCTTAAGGTCGTTTTTAACCCCGTTTGAGGCAAACTCCCCCTTAATCGAGTGCCCCGGACCGCCCATACCCGTGCCGTCGGGGCAGCCCCCCTGAATCATAAACCCTTTGATAACCCTGTGGAAAATAAGCCCGTCGTAAAAGCCGTCCTTAACGAGCTTTTCAAAGTTTTCCACGGTTATCGGGGCTTTGTCGGGGTAAAGCTCCAGCTTGATTTTTTTTCCGTTTTCCATTTCAATAACAACCATAATAAAATTCCTTTCAAAATGTATTTTTTATATTATAGCATATAATTTTATTTTTTGCAACATAAACGGCAAGTTTTCGTTTCGCAAGCCAAAGCCGATTTTCTTTAAATAATATCACTGTCCCCAATAAATTTTCAAATTTTGTAATACCCCGCAAAGCATGGCGGAACGGCGATTTCTCCGCCCCTTTCGGCAATTTCCCCGCCTAAAGAGTACAGCTTTTCTTTCGGCTGATATTCACACTCAAAAGAAACCTCGCGCCCCGCAGGATTTATCATTACAAGAATTTTTTCCTCCCCCGCCGTTCTGACGTACGCAAAGGGGTAGGCGTTTTTTTCGGCGTACGCAAACTCGATTTCGCCCCTGCTTTGCAAAGCGGGGTGGGACTGCCTTATTTCAATAAGCCTTTTTATCTCGTTTAAGAGGGAATTTTCGTCCGCAAGCTGCGCCTTGACCGTGGGGCGGTCGGGACTTTCGTCCTGCCTGATGTACAGCTTTTCGGCGGGGGCTGTGCTGAACCCCGCGTTTTTGCTGTCGTCCCACTGCATGGGGGAGCGTGAACCCGTCCTGCCGTAGCCCCCCTCCACCGAGGTCAGACCCTCCACGTACCGCATGCCGATTTCGTCGCCGTAATAGATAAAGGGCGCGCCGGGCATTGAAAGCAAAAACGCGAAGGCGATTTTCAGATTTTCCCCGTGAATGCTACGGGCAAGCCTGTCCATATCGTGATTTCCCGAGGGTATGCAGATAAGACCCTTTTTCTCGGATTTTTCGTAATTTTCCAAATATTTTTTCACGAACTCCGAAACGTCCCCCTTGCCCCTGTCGGAAAAATACGGCTCTTCACAGCGGAATAAATCGTTGTAGTGAGACGGTCCGAAATGGAGCAGAAAGTCCATATGAAAGCCCCCTTGCAGGGACTTGTCAGGCTCGCCCCACTCGGAAACCATTGCCGCGTTTGGGAATTCCCTGTCCAAAAATTCGCGGACGTTCTGCCACAATTTTATAGTACCCTTGCCCTCCTCGTCGTTCTTTACGAGAGAGCCTGCCATGTCCACGCGGAAACCGTCGCAGCCCGTTTTCAGCCAAAAGCGCATAACGTCCTTTAACGCCTCGAGAGTGGCTTTCGCGCCCTCGCTGTCGGCAGACTGCTGCCAAGGGCGGTCGCACCTGTAAAAACCGTAGTTTAACGCGGGCTGGTGAGAGAAAAAGTTCACAGCGCAAGAACCGTCCCTGTCGGAAATGCCCCGTATGCAGCCCATTCCCTGCGGCTCTTCCCAAATGCTGTCAGTCCAGACATAGCGGTCTGTAAACTCGTTTTTCTCGGCTTTCATTGACTGCTTGAACCACTTATGCTCCACCGAGGTGTGCCCCGGAACAAGGTCGAGCAAAATGTGCATACCGCGCTTGTGGACTTCCTCGAAAAGCCGTTTCAAATCGTCGTTTGTGCCGTAGCGGGGCGCGGCTTTGAGGTAGTCGGAAACGTCGTACCCCGCGTCCCCGAAAGGCGACTCAAAACAGGGGTTCAGCCAAATGGCGGTGCAGCCGAGGGACTTTATGTAGTCGAGTTTGGAAATAATTCCCTCAAAATCGCCGATACCGTCGCCGTTGCCGTCCCGGAACGACTGGGGGTAGATTTCGTAAAAAACCGCGTTGTCAAGCCAAGCGGGCTGTTTTTGTGTACTCATAATAAAAATTCCTTTCAAAATAAATTTTTTTAAAGAGGTTGAAAAATATTTTTCTATATGATATAATACTATAAAAATCGGCAAAAATCAAGTACAATAATACCGATTTATGATACTATAATACTTTTCGGAGGAATATATGCCCGCGTATGAGGAAAAGAAAAGGCACAGCTCGGGACTTGTGCCGTTCAGCTACTATAAATGCCTTATTCCCGATTATTTCGCAAGCGTGCCGCTGCACTGGCACGGCGAGTTTGAGATTAACTTTGTGATTTCCGGCTGCGCCGATTTTATCTGCGGCGACAGCAAATTTATTTCGTCGGCGGGGGACATTATCGTCATTCCGCCCAATATGCTCCACGCGATTTACCCGCATGGGAATTTCCGTCAGCTTTACGACACCGTTGTGTTCAGCGGGGAAATGCTTGGCGCGGCTGAAAACGACCGCTGCGCCGCCGAGTGCGTTAAACCCCTTGTAAAAGGTACATCAAAAATAACTCCCCGTATAACGGCGGAGCACGTTTACTACAGCGAGCTCAGAACCGCCGCGGAGAATATTTTTTCCTGCGCGAAAGGCGACGCGCCGCGGCTGGATATGCTTATGAAAAGCGAGCTGCTGCGGTTCTTTTGGCTTTTGGAGGAAAGCGGGGACGTTGTGCAGACCGACGGAAGTCCAACGGGCAAAAGCGAGGCGATACGCCCCGCAATTGAATTTATGAACGGAAATTTCGCGGAAAAAATCACGGTGGAACAGCTTGCGGAAACCGTACATATCAGCAAAAGCTATTTTATGCGGCTTTTTAAGGAAACGGCGGGGGTGAGCGCGATCGAGTACCTGTCCCAAATTCGGATAAAAAGAGCCTGCGAAATTCTTTCCGAAACCGATAAAACCTCCGCCGAGACGGCGCTTGAGTGCGGTTTCGGAAACCTTTCAAATTTCAACAGGCAGTTTAAAAATATAGTCGGCTGCGCGCCGAGGGAGTATAGGAAAATTAATTTGAAATAAAACCGGGAAATATGCCGGGATTATTTTCTATACCGTGCACCTTAAAGCATTTTTCCGCAAAACTGCGGTTTATTGAATTTTTTTCAATTTCTTTATAATAATCGGGATAAAATATTCTGTAATCCTTGCCGTTGTAAAGCTCATCATATTTACGGTAAAGCTTAACCGCTTTTTTCGCGTTTACAAATTCAATTATTCCGCCGTGCACCCATATTCCCATTTCAATATTGTCGGTAAAATCATCGTCTTTATAGAATTTATCGCTTTTGTTTGCGTACATCAAATCGTACCGAGCGGGAGACATTTCATTCCACCAGCTTATTCCCGCGATAAATTCGAGGAACGGAAAAGTATGAACCAAAGGCGTCAGAGCCTCCGCCATTTCGCGTATTTCGGGCCATTTTATTCCGAACAGATAATTCTGACCGACCTCGCCGCCGGGGTGTACCCAGCCGAACGGACGGGAAAATCCATCGGTACAAAAATAATTCATTTCAAAAATACCTATGTCAAGATCTTTGTTAATTTCAAGCACGTTTGAAAATAAATAATCTGTTTTCGCAATAATTTCTACAGCCTGTTGGGGAGTTACAGGCTTTCCCCTAAGCTGGTAATAAGGTTTGCGTACGGCGGGATACCAATCGGGAGGAAAATCGTCCTCCGCGAAAATTTTTACGGGATTATCGCAGCATATGTATTGGTACATATCCCAATAAATATATTCGTTTTCATTGAATTTAAATTCGTACATAATAATCACCTTTCATATATTTTTATTTTTTGAAAACAGCGTAGGGAGGCAGTGCGGAACGGCATCTTTCCCATTCGCGGCGCAGACGTTCAATTAATCCTTCCGTGCTTTCTTTTCCATAAACTCCCGCACATTTTTCCGCAAAGCTGTAATCTACTTTCTCGGGTGCGGTATCAATATAATATTCGGAATAAAACATTCTGCGGTCATATCCGTCATACAGTTTGTCATATTCATTATAAAGCTTAAGAGCACGCTTAGGATTTACACATTCTAAAATACCATCGTGCACCCATATTCCCGCTTCAATATTTTCACCGAAATTCTTATCCATAAGCGTTTCCTGCTCCTCGGTGCTGAAATCATCGCTTTTATGCCATATTTCCCAGCATTCGGGGGACATTTCGTCCCACGACGTTACCGCCGTTATCATATCAAGAAAAGGAAAGAGATTGACAATGTTATGAATGCGATTAAAAAGGGCATAATTACAAAATCTACCAAATCCACGCTTGAAAAGCTCGAACAGCAGCAAGAGGAGCTTGAAAGAGCTATTTCTATTGAGAAAATCAAGCGTCCGGTCCTCAGCAAGGAGCACATCGAGGCTTGGATTATGCGGTTTGCCAAGACCGACTTGACAAATGCCGAACAGAAACAGCGGCTTATTGACGTTTTTGTGAACAGCGTTCACGTCTATGAGGACAAAATGGTAGTTTTTCTCAATTATCGTGACGGTGAGAAGTGCGTTCGGCTTTCCGACTTTGACGAGAAAATTAAAAAGCCGAACACTTCTGAGTTGTGTTCGACTTTGGTTACATTTGGTGACCCGTACGGGAATTGAAAGTGGAAAATGAGTTTTCCTAACTTTTCGTAATTTGCGGGAAATCCCGTAAAATCGCCATTTGGCGACAATTTAGCACAATTGAATTGTTCTGTTCTTTATCAAGTTTTCGTAACTTTAGCGGACAAACAGCGGACATACCCTGTATATTGCAAGGACTGATTTTTACCGAATCAGCCCTTGTTTTTCTTGTTGAAACAATTCAAATTTACAGCTTATATTTCCTGTTTCCGCCTTCCGAAATGACTACATCTTTATGATATGTACTTTCAAAAAACACTTGACTATTCGTTTCCTTTGTGGTATAATATATTTAAACAAGTTGGGAGGTGATTGTTTGTCGGACAAGAAAAAACATACCGCAAATCTCGATTATACCGAAAAAATTATGAAATTATGCTTGCTTGATGACGATTTTATGTCGGTTGTTTTTGAAAAGAAAGAACTTGCTGAATTTCTTCTGCGAATAATCATTGAAATCCCCGACTTGAAAGTGGTCTATTCGAAAACGCAGTATAATCTTAAAAATTTGTACGGTCGCTCAGTACGGCTTGACATTCTTGCGAAAGACAGCGAGGGGAAAATTTACAATATCGAAGTTCAGCGCGATGACAGATTTGCCACTCCCGAACGCGCCCGGCTGAACAGCAGTTTGATTGATGCAAGCTTTTCCAAGAGAGGGAAAAAAGTACAGACATTGCCCGAAACTTACATTATCTTCATTACCGAAAATGACGTTCTCGGAGATAATCAGCCGATTTACCGCATAGACCGCAGGATTGAGGGAAGCAACAGATTATTCGGCGACGGAGCGCATATAATATATGTAAACGGTGAAAACCGAGAAGATACGGCTTTGGGACATCTGATGGCAGACTTTGCCTGTAAAGACCCCGACAAATTTTATTACAAGGAATTGGCGGACGAAACACGATATTATAAGCACGATGAGAAAGGAGTGCGGCGTATGTGTAAAATTATGGAAGAACTTGTAATCGATGAGCGTAAAAGAATGGCAATTAATATGCTTGCTGACGGGAAACTCTCTATAAAAGAGATTGCAAAATATTCCGGCTTGACGGTTACTGAGGTAAAGGCTCTTGCTAAGAAAAAATCGGCGTAAGTGCACTTAACAAAAATTAAAAAAGGACTGATTTTGTAAAAATCAGTCCTTGTTCTTATGTAAATATCACATGTTTGCCTCATCGGAAACCATTTGCAAAGCCTCCGCAATTTATCTGTAATATCCATAAATACCCACTTTCAGCAATTATCTTCCGCTGTATTCATCACTTTTTCAAACACATCATAATTTTCGGAATTATTCGGCGGACAATAAACCGCAAAGCAAATTTCTTTGAAATACTCTTTAAATTTTGGGAGCACCTCATTATACGCCTTTGCGACAATGTTTGGATTATTTCTGAACGCCCCGCAGCCGAACGCGTCGAGTACAAATACCTCCGCTCCGTTTGCAGCAGCAATAGTCAGCATATGTTCGGCACTTTTTTCGTGTATCTGAAAAAGCTCCTTGTCCGAAACTTTAAGCGGTTTTGCGCTGCCCGGATTCATTGAATTGTACGGCTTTTCACGCAAATTCGGCGCAGCGCAGGTAAGCACGTCCACATTAAACCGAAGTTCCTCCGCAAGCGGTTCGGGGAAATCCGTATCGGATTTTATAACCGTAATTTCGGGCGTATAAATACAGCAGTCGGTGTACCGCAAATCCTTTTTATTTCTGTGCATACGGTAAAATTTTTCGTGAAGATTTTTTTCGGTAAGACACGGATACAGCGTGGAACAGCGGCACAAAGCCTCCTCTTGTGCGGAACTGCCATTAGTCACACCGCCGCCCGGGTTTGTCGCGGAAGCAAAATTATGTACGCAAATTTTACTTCCGGAATATTCTTTAGAAAGTCTTGCGGCACATTCAAAACTTCTTTCCTTTGTGACGGAAATTTTCGTTTCAAAGCCTTTGTTTTTTATTTCGGGATAATCGTTTTCCGCATAAAATATGGTATTTTCAATAGAATTTTTTATTAAGTTCGCAAGCCTTTCGCTTTTGCACATTTTCATTGTGTCCTCAAAAATTTCTACTCTTTTTATTCTCGCGTCATTGTTAAACATTATTTTCTCTCCTTTTTATAAAAATTAAAATTTCATTCGCTTTATAATATCCTCCTCCGACGGAAGCAATTGCGCCAGTTCTTTCGGAAGCGTCCTTGTAACCTTGTACTCGCTCACGCCTATAGGCTTGCTCATGTCCTTTAAAGCATATTCCGCGATAATATTATTTTTGCTTTTGCACAGCAATAAACCAATTGACGGATTGTCATTTTCATTTTTCAGCTGAGCGTCAACAGCCGATAAATAAAAATTCAGCTTGCCCGCGTATTCCGGACGAAATTCACCTGTTTTAAGCTCAATAACAACATAACAGCGCAGATTTAAGTTATAAAACAGCAAATCAATATAAAAATCCTCGCCACCCACTTCAAGATGATATTGATTTCCAAGAAAAGCAAAACCCTTGCCAAGTTCAAGCAGCAGCGCCGCTACATTTTTTACAAGTTCGTTTTCAATATCGCGCTCAAGCATATCAGCCTTGAACGGTATAAAATCAAAAATATACGGGTCTTTCATTGTTTGAATTGCAAGCTCGTTCTGCGGTTCGGCAAGCCTGTTTTCAAAATTGCTCACCTTATCCGAAAGCACCTGTCTGCCGTACAAATCGGATTCTATCTGGTGGACAAGTACACTATGCGACCAACTGCATTCAATAGTTTGTTTTATATACCAAAGCTTTATATCATAATCTTTGACCTTATCTAAAATAGCAACATTATGCGACCAAGGAATTTGTGCAGACACTGTCTGCACAAACTCAAAATCGTCATAAACAGCTGCAAACTTTGACATATATTTAAGATTACGCACCGAAAAACCTTTCATGTCGGGAAAATCAAGCTTAATATCCCGTGCGAGGTTTTCAATAAATTTGTTTCCCCAAGACTTGTGAGAATTTATAATTTTACCTATATTCCAATACAGCATAATAAGCTCTTTGTTTGCCGAAATGGCGGTTTTGTATTGAGCTGAACGAATATTATTTTTTATGCTGTTCACCGTTTCAAGATATTCGTTTGTATTAATCAGCATTTTTTCACTCCTTATTGCAAAAGTTTATTTTATTATACCATATTTTCATTGTTAAGTCAATTGTTTGTAAACATTATTTATAAAAATTTGTTTTAACAGGCATAACAACTGAAAGCTCCCATATTGTTTTACAAAATGGGAGCTTTCCTTAATATTTGTATACACTAAAAGTAATCATATCACGAAATTGTTTCTTTAAATGAAGAAATTATATATTCAACTTCTTCCAAACCATTATTTTTCACGAGTTGGATAGTACAAGAATTTATTGATTTTTCATTTGTATCAAAAGAAAGTAAATCATCTAAACTCATATCGGAATAAAAACTGAATTTTTCATTAGACCTCTTCGGAAACTAAATTTTTCCATAATATTACAAAAAGTTTTGCAAGTAAATTCGACATTTAATCTTGCAAATAACAATTTTAAATTCGAGTTTCCAAAGAGGTCTAATAATAATAAACGTCAATATGCGCATCTGTTTAGAAAATCCTCAATATCCGTACCGACAACGTCATGTCCTTGTATTCCAATATCAGCGTAAATTTTTTTGCTTTCACCGACCATTAAAATGACCTGTCCACATATTGCTCCTAACGGAATAACGTTTTCCAAATATTCTGTTTTTAAACTCTTTGGATTAAATAACAGCCCATAACCATAATGTTCAACAGAAAATTCTATATCTCCATAGTAATGTTTAATGCCGTATTTAATACGTTCATCATTCGAAAATTTAAAAGCAATACCTTCTAAATTATTTATTATTTCATATGCGTAGTCAAAAAAAGTATATCCGTCTCGTATCATTTGGTCTATATATTTAAGCGGTTTATCTGTATGTCGATTTTCTGTCCAGCCAACAGAATACAATTTATCAAGCATTATCTTATTAATTTTTTGAATATTAATCAAATCATTAGCCTCCTAAATTTAATATTAGCCTCACCTGTCAAGCGATAAATATTATTATAGGTGTACCGAGCAGTTAGACCGAGTTCAGCAACAAAAAGCCTTTCGCCAACCGTACCGAGAGTATAAATTTATTGTACCACAGCCTTTCCGTCGATGTCAAGTATTTTCCAAATATAAAATATCAGACGTTACAAAAACGGCAAATACCGTGAACAAGACGTGCTGACTTTAGCCAATGATATTGTCCCGATTTTGGATATTAACGAGCCGTTTTGGGAACAGGCTGCCGCCGGTTATTTGGCTTTTTAATCGCGTTTTGTTTGGAAAATTTGTCTGCCGAGGAACAGAATATGGTTTCGGTTTGCGTTTTGTATTCGTCCGCCGAAACGAGGTATTTATTTGAACACGTCAAAGAAATATCATATTTTCATCACCACGTCAACAAAAAATTCCGTTTCGCTGTTATATGCCCGCATTGCGCCGCCGTATTTTTCCGCAGCGGCGGCAATGGAGATAAGCCCCGTTCCCGTACCGCCCCGCTTGGTTGAACGGTATTCATTCCCGCTTTTCAGCGTTTTCCCGTCAAAGCCGTTTGTGGAAACAATATACAGCTCGTTCGCCCGTATCTCGGAGACAAGACTGAAACGCCGCTGTTCTTTCGGGAGAGCGGCGCAGGCGGTAATTGCGTTTTCCATTAAATTACCGAACAGCGCAGCCATATCAAGCTCCGATACGGTAAGCGGGTCGGGAAGCTCGATATGCCAATCCGTCTTTATCTCCTCGTTTTCCGCAATGCCGTGATAATAGGCGAACAGCGCGTTAAGGGCAGCGTTGGCGCAGTAATTTGCCGATGAGCTTTCGGAAAATCGCTGCTCATATTCCGACAAATAGGCGCGTATGCTTTCAATATCCCCTTTTTCGGCAAGACCTGCGAGCAAATGAACCGACTGCCTGAAATCGTGTCGAAGCCGTCCC
>JAMPDU010000095.1 GCA_023665505.1 Ruminococcus sp. | reverse complement strand
ACTCCGAAGCCGGGCAGGGGCTTATCTTCTACGGGAACGTGATCCTGCCCTTTGTTGACCGCTTCCCGACTGACACGGAGCTTTACCGCATAATGACGACACGCCCGGAGGAGCTTGCCAATGGGACGTAAAAAAGCAGCCGTGACCGTACAGAGGATTGACCCGGAAACGGCAGTCTGCTTTATCCGCAGATACCACTATTCAAAGGTGCTGCCCCGTCTGAACAAATATTACTTAGGCTTTTATGAGGGCGGGCAGCTTTCCGGCGTTGCCCTGTTAGGTTGGGGGACGCAGCCCTTACAGACGATAAGAAAGGTTTTCCCGGCGCATGGGCTTACAACAGCGTCCTATCTGGAAATCGGGAAAATGTGCTTTCTCCCGGAAAAGAACCGCACCGGGTATTTTGGCAGCCTTGCGCTCTCCGCACTCACACGTTGGCTGCGGGACAACACGGGCTGCCTTTTCCTATACACCCTTGCAGACGGCATTATGGGGAAATGCGGCTATGTGTACCAAGCGTCAAACTTCCGCTACTTAGGGCATTTCACAACAAGCGTCTACCGGGACAGCTCCACCGGGGAAAAGATACACCCCCGGAGTGCCGGGCAGCTCCTAGCCGAGAACGCCGCCCTAGAGGGCGTGGAAAAGAAAAGCTGGCTGACCTATGAATTTTGCGCCGCAAAAGGGATTGAGAAGATCAACGGGCGTATGTTCCGCTATATCTACCCGCTGACAAAGGAAGCAAAAAATATCTTGAACAGCTACCCGCAGTACAGGGACTTACCCCGACCCAAAGACAAAGATTTATATTTTGCCGTCCGTACAGGCAGGAGGCAGTACACGCAGATACCGCAGCCCCTCTTTGACCGGGACATATGCCGCTACAACCCGCAGAAATACGGGCAGGCAGAAAGGAGGTAACAGACCTTGCAGGAATTTAAGGCAAAGGCAAAGACCACGCAGAAAATGACCCGTGACGGCGTTGTGGAAACCGACAGGGCAACCGGGGAGCAGACCCGCAAAAGCCAAAGGGAAACAGACGATTTTTCCGGCGACACAGCGGAAAACGTGACCGGGAAAGCCTTTGACCGTGCCGCCGCCGAAAGGCAGCGTCACAAGGCAAAGAAACGCCGTAAAAAGGCAGAAAAAGAAGCAAAGCAGGCAAAGGAAGCGACAGGGAAACAGACTACCCGACTGCAATTTTCGGACGCAGAACGCACAGACCCGGAGCTTGCAAAGTATGTGAAAAAGTCCGAGAAAGCCGCTGACCGACTGGAAGAAGCAAGGGCAAAGATACCCAAGCAGAAACGTATCAAAATGGCGAGGGAATTTGACGAAGCAACCGGGCGGGCAAAGACACACCTGTACTTTGAGGAAACCGACAAGCCACCAAACGGGAAGCTGCACCACAACCCGGCAGACCGACCCATACAGGAGATCAAGAACTTTGTGCATGGGAAAGTGGGCGAGGTAGAGAAAGAAAATTCCGGCGTTGAGGGCGCACACAAGACGGAGAAACTTGCGGAACGGGCGGGCGGCTACGCAGCCCGGAAACTGAAAGAGGGCTGCCGAAGCCACAAGCTGAAACCCTACCGGGAAGCCGAAAAAGCACAAGCCGCTTCCATGAAAGCAGACAGCAATTATCTATACCACAAGACGCTGAAAGAGAACCCGGAGCTTGCGGGCAACCCCCTCTCCCGTTTCCACCAGAAACAGCGGATAAAAAGGCAGTACGCAAAAGATTTACGGAACGCCGGGAAATCGGCGGAAAAGGCGGCAAAGAGAACCGGGAAAGCCGCAGGGGAAGCCACGAAAAAGGCAACGGACTTTATTGCCCGCCACTGGAAAGGCATACTGACCGTTTCCGTGTTCCTGCTCCTTATCGTGATGATATTTACCGGGCTGTCCTCATGCGCCGCCGTTTTGCAGGGCGGCGTTACCTCTATCGTTGGCACTTCCTACACCGCCGAGGACGAAGCAATCCGGGAGGTGGAAGCCGACTACAAGGAACTGGAAAGCGGCTTGCGTGAGGAAATATCGGACATAGAAACGGACTACCCGGACTATGACGAATACCAGTACCATTTAGACGAGATCGGGCATGACCCCTTTGCACTTGCGTCCTACCTTACCGCCAAGCTCTACGACTACACAAGGCAGGAAGCCCAAGCCGAGATACAGGCATTGTTTGAAAAGCAGTACACCCTTACCCTGCGGGAAGAAATACAGACACGCTACCGCACGGAAACCACCACAGACCCGGACACCGGGGAAACGACCACCGAGGAAGTCCCCTACGACTATTACATTCTCCATGTGACGCTGACAAACAAAAACATTGAAACCCTTGCCGGGGAACTCCTTACCCCGGAGCAGAAAGAAATGTTTGACATTTACATGGAAACCAAAGGCAACAAGCCGGACGTGTTCGGGGAAAACTATGCAACCCAACCGGGCGGCGGGCAGTACACGGACTATGAGATACCGCCGGAAGCCCTCTCTGATGAACGCTTTGCCGCCATGATTGCGGAAGCGGAAAAATACTTAGGCTACCCCTATGTATGGGGCGGCAGCTCCCCGTCCACTTCCTTTGACTGTTCGGGCTTTGTGTGCTGGGTAATCAACCATTCTGGCGCAGGGAACGTAGGCAGGACAACGGCGCAGGGCATTTTTAATTACACCACGCCCATAACACCGAGCGAAGCCAAGCCGGGGGACATTATCTTTTTCACGGGGACATATGACAGCGGATCGGCAGTAAGCCATGTAGGGATATATGCAGGCAACGGCATGATGATACATTGCGGCAACCCTATCTCTTACGCTTCCGTCAACACCCCGTACTGGCAGCAGCATTTCTATTCTTACGGCAGGCTTCCGTAACAACTAAATGAAACAGGAGGGAATTTTTTATGATGAAACTGGAACGTATCATTGCGGAGATTGAAAAGACAAAAGAAACAATCTCCAAGCAGCAGGGCAGGCTTAGGGAACTGGAAGCGCAGAAAACCGAAGCGGAAAACCTGCAAATCGTACAAATGGTAAGGGCGTTGCGCATGACCCCGGCAGAGCTTTCCGCCTTTTTGCAGGGCAAGCCGGACAATGCCGCCGCACCCGCAACAGCAGCCGCCAATAACAGCCTTTTTTCAAGACAGGAGGACACCGAGAATGAGTAAAAAAATCTTGCATACCTTTTTAGCACTTGCCGCCGCCCTTATCCTTACGGGCGGCTTTTCCATGACCGCCTACGCAGGCGGCGGGGAGGAATACGAAGTGACGGAAACGCCCACCCCGGAGCCGGAGGAAACAGCGACCCCAAGCGACCCGCTGACCCCGGAGGGCAACGCAACCCTTGTTGATGATATTTGGGGCGAAAACAAGCAGCTTATCACAGTAACCACCAAGAAAGGGAATTATTTTTATATCCTTATCGACCGAGCCGCCGAGGGCGAGAACACCGTTTATTTCCTCAACATGGTAGACGAAGCCGACCTCATGGCGCTTATCGAGGACGGGGAAACGGAGGAAACAACGGTAATGCCGCAGACCTGCACCTGTACGGAAAAATGCGAAGCCGGGGCGGTCAACGCAGGCTGCCCGGTATGCCTTAACAACCTCAATTCCTGCATTGGGACAGAGAAAGAAACCGAGCCGGAAACCGAAGCCGAACAGGAACAGCCAAAGGATAAGAAAGGCACAAAAAGCCTGCTCCTGCTCTTTCTTGTGACGCTCCTTGCAGGCGGCGGGGCGTTCTATTATTTCAAGTACATCAAGCCAAAGGAAACCGCAAAAGGCAGCCCCGATTTTTCCGGCTTTGACTTTGACGAGGACGGGGAAGATACGGACTATGAAGAAGATACCGACTACGGGGACGAAACCGATTATGACAGCTACGGGGACGATACGGACGACACCGGGGACAGCGCAGACGATACCGAAACGGACGGGGAAACAGACTACGGGAGCGACACCGAAGATACGGGGCTTTCAGATGATACGGAGGGCGGCTTATGACGTGGTTCACAGACAGCCCCTTTGAAAGAATGATGACACAGAAACCGGGACACGGGCGGCATGGGGACGACACGCCGCCCGTCCCCCATTCCCCGGCTTGTATCGGCTGCCCTTATAACAAGGGGCAAGCCCCTTGTGTCGGCTACTGTATCAAGAAGTTACAGGAAAAAAAGCACACCGAGCCGGGACACTGAAAGGAGATTTTTTTATGCAGTTAGTAATCGCAGAAAAGCCGAGCGTGGCAATGTCAATCGCTTCCGTGATCGGCGCAGACGAAAGAAAGGACGGCTACATGGAGGGCGCAGGCTTCCTTGTTAGCTGGTGCGTGGGACACCTTGCGGAGCTTGCAGACGCTTCCCATTACGGGGACTATAAAAAGTGGCGTTATGAGGACTTACCAATCCTGCCCCGGACGTGGGAAACCGTCATATCCCCGGACAAGAAAGAACAGTTTGACACCTTGAAAAACCTCATGCACAGGGCAGACGTTGACGCTCTTGTGTGCGCCACGGACGCAGGGCGTGAGGGGGAACTTATCTTCCGCTTTCTCTATGAGAAAGCCGGGTGCAAAAAACCGTTCTCCCGCCTATGGATAAGCAGCATGGAGGAAAGCGCAATAAGGAAAGGCTTTGAGGACTTGCGGGACGGACACGACTACGACCCGCTTTACCAATCCGCATTATGCAGGGCGAAAGCCGACTGGATAATCGGTATCAATGCGACCCGCCTTTTTTCCGTCCTCTACAACCACACGTTGAACGTAGGGCGGGTACAGACACCGACCCTTTCCCTGCTTGTGGAACGGGACAACGCCATACAGAATTTTGAGAAGAAAAAATATTATGTGGTGCGTATCGGGGACGGCACTTTTGAAGCGGCAAGCCCGCCCATTGCAGAAAAAAGCGAAGCCGAAAAGCTCCTTGCGGATTGTGACGGGAAAACGGCGGTATGCACTTCCCTTATCCGGGAGGAAAAGACAGAGAACCCGCCCCGCCTTTACGACCTCACGACCTTGCAGCGGGAAGCAAACAGGCTTTACGGCTACACCGCCAAGCAGACACTTGACTACACCCAATCGCTCTATGAGAAAAAGCTATGCACCTACCCCCGGACGGACAGCCAGTATTTAACGGACGATATGCGCCCCGCCGCTGAAAGTATCGTGACAGGGCTTCTTCACACACTGGACTTTGCAAAGGGCGCAGACCTCTCCCCGGACTGCTCCCGCATTTTGGACAGCAGAAAAGTTTCCGACCACCACGCCATTATCCCCACCGCCGAAGCGGTAAAGACGGACAAGAGCAGCCTGCCGGAAAGCGAAAAAAATATCCTGCTCCTGCTCTCCATGAAACTGTTATCCGCAACGGCAAGACCCTACCGATATGAAGCCGTGACCGCTTCCTTTTCCTGCGGCGGCATGACCTTTACCGCAAAGGGAAAGACCGTAACAGACGAGGGCTTTAAGGAACTGGAACGCCGCTTCCGTGCCACCTTGAAAGCCAAGCCGGAGGACGGAAAGACACCGAAAGAAAACGCACTCCCGGAACTGTCCGAGGGGCAGGAAACCACGGCAAAGGCGGCAATGACGGAGCATGACACAACGCCCCCGAAAGCCTATACGGAAGATACTTTATTATCCGCTATGGAACGGGCAGGAAGCGGGGACATATCCGAGGACGCAGAACGCAAAGGCTTAGGCACTCCCGCCACCCGTGCGGCGGTACTGGAAAAACTTGTGCAGGCGGGCTTTGTGGAACGGAAGAACAAGCAGCTTATCCCCACCAAAGACGGCAAGAACCTTGTCGCCGTCCTGCCCGACACCTTGACAAGCCCGAAGCTGACTGCCGAATGGGAAAACGCCCTTACGGAGATCGCAAAAGGGAAAGCCGACCCGGACAGCTTCATGCAGGGCATTGAAGATATGGCGGCGGGGCTTGTCAAAGACCATGCCGCCGTATCGGAGGAACATAAAAAGCTGTTTGCGCCGGAAAAGAAAGAGATAGGCAAATGCCCCCGCTGCGGCTCTCCCGTCCATGAGGGCAGGAAAAATTTCTATTGCAGCAACCGGGAATGTCAATTCTCCATGTGGAAGAATGACCGCTTTTTTGAAAGCAAGAAAAAGGAGCTGACCGCCACTATTGCCGCCGCCCTGCTTAGTAAAGGCAAAATAAGCATGAAAGGCTTGTATTCCGAAAAAACGGGCAAGACCTATGACGCTGACGTGCTGCTTGCCGACACGGGCGATAAGTACGTTAATTACAAAATCGAGTTAAAGCAGAAAGGGAAGCCAAAACCCAAGAAGTAACCAAAAGAAGAATAGCAAGCATAGGGATTGAGTACCCAATCCCGTAAATTCCCACTTTCCCGCCCTGCGGGACTTGTGGGAATTTTGCCTGTTGGGAAGTGTCCCAAACCCTCTTGAAAAGATATAAAAAACCGAAAGGAGCTTTGCTTATGAAAGATGATTTTTCTGTGCTGATACAGAACCGCACCGAGTTTGAAAAGGGCAACCCGGAAACCGTGTTCCTCTCCCTGCCCGCCACAAAAGAAGAACTTTACGAAGCCATGAAAGCACTGAACATCACAGCCGACAACCCGCAGGACTTTTTCTTAAACGGCTATTCCACGGACGAGAGCAGGCGCATTGACATACCCTTTGACTGGATAAGGGACGGCGACCTTGACAAGATAAATTTCCTTGCCGCAAGGCTTGAAGAAATGACAACAGGGCAGCTTGAAAAACTGGACGCTGTTATGCACAGCGACTTCAAGCCGGAAAGCCTTGACGGGCTTATCGACCACACCTACAACACAGATTTTTATTCCCATATCCCCGGCATTTTCAGCTATAAGGAATTGGGCGACTATTTCCTCAATGACAGCGGCAGAGTGCAAATGCCGGAGCAATGGAAAGCGGGCATTGACAGGGAAGATTTCGGCTACAATGCCGCACTCCATGAGGACGGGAAGCTGACCGACTACGGCTATATCGCAAGAAACGGGACGGACTGGAAAGAGGTTTACGCCGGGCAGGAAACGCCGGAGCAATATCGTATCATGGGCTACCCCGAAGCGGAACGCACCGCCCCGGAGCAGAACGAAAAGGAAGCCGCACCCGCAACGACCTTAGACCCGCAGGCAGTAGCCGCCGCCAACCCCTCACGCCCTATCGAATTAAAGTCACAGAAGCCCGCCGAGAAGATGAAAGAGATCACTGACAAACTGGAAGCGGGCATACAGGAATTATTTGACAGCGACCGCTTCAAGGAATATCTGCAAGTAATGTCAAAGTTCCACAATTACAGTTTCAACAACACCCTGCTCATTGCCATGCAGAAGCCGGACGCTACCTTAGTAGCGGGCTACAACTCATGGAAAAATTTATTCGGGCGGCAGGTTGCGAGGGGCGCAAAAGGTATCAAAGTGCTTGCGCCGTCCCCGTACAAGGTTAAGAAAGAGGTAGACAAAATCGACCCCAAGACACAAAAGCCCGTGACTGATAAGGACGGGAAGCCCGTCAAGGAAGAAATGGAAATAACCGTCCCGGCGTTCAAGGTTGTTTCCGTCTTTGACGTGTCGCAGACCGAGGGAAAAGAGCTTCCCTCTATCGGCGTTGACGAACTGACCGGGGACGTGGAACAGTACGCCGATTTCTTCAAGGCGGCGGAGCTTGCCGCACCCGTCCCGGTTGGTTTTGAAAAGATAGGAAGCGGCGCAAAGGGCTACTACTCCCAGACCGACAAGCGCATTGCCATTAACGAGGGCATGAGCGAGTTGCAGAACCTTAAAACGCTGATACATGAAACCGCACACGCCAAGCTGCACGACATAGACCTTAACGCACCCCCGGAAAAGCAGGCAGACCGCCCCGACCGCAACACCCGTGAGGTACAGGCGGAGAGCATAGCCTACGCCGTGTGCCAGCACTACGGGCTTGACACTTCCGACTACTCCTTTTCCTATGTGGCACAGTGGAGCAGCGGGCGGGAACTGTCCGAGCTGAAAGCGTCCCTTGAAACAATCCGCAGCACCGCTTCCGAGCTGATCAAGGACATAGACAAAAACTTTGCGGAGCTGACAAAGGACAGGGAACAGGAACAGGCGCAGGAAACGCCGGAGAACGAACCCACGCTGGAGGAAAAACAGCCGGGGCAGGCAGCCCCACAGGAGGAAAAGGCAGACGCAACCGAACCCACAGCAGACACGCCGCAGGAGGAAAAAGCCACCACGAAAGAACCCGCAAAAGAAACCATGCAGCCGGAGCAATCGGAGGAAGAAAACTTCCCCACGCCCGACCCCAACGGCGAGCCAGTTGTCACTATCCTTTGGAGCGAACACAGCCGCTTCCATGACGGCGAAACCATGAGCCTTTCCGAAGCAAACGCCCTTATCGGAAGCCTTGACGCAGCAGTTTCAAAAGAGGACGGCTACTATAAGACCAAGTTCCGCATTGACTTTGTAATGGACGGGCAGCCCGACAACTACATAGGGCGGCAGGACTTAGGGGACGGGGACGGCACTCTGATTGAGCATATCGAGGATTACCACGCCTATTATGAGAATAACAGCGAATGGGACAACTACATCTTACGCAACGAGGGAAAGGAAGCACTGGAAGCAGACAAGGCACAGCGGGAAATGCTCCTGCATGAATTTGTCCCCTATCTGAAACTGCATGACAGCCTTTCCAAAATGGAGCATACCGCTACACAGGCATTGCAGGGAAACGAAGCCATGACAAGCACCGAAACCGCCTACCATACCGCCATGCAGGAATACGTTTCCCAATGCCGGACTATGGTAAACAGCGGGAACTATGAACTGCCACCCGCCCCGCAGCTCAAAGACTTTGACACGGAGCTTGAAGCCTACAAGGAACACGTCAAGGAAGAAATCGCACAGGAAGCGGCAGCCGCAGGAATGACCGTTGAGGAATACGCCGCTAACGGCTACGAGCCATACAATACGGAGCTGCCCGACCCGTCTATCAGCGTGAAAGATATGCAGGAATACGGCTACGCATGGGACGGTATGCTGCCCCTAAAGGAAGAAGCCGCCCTGCACCTTTACGAAAAAGAGGATATGCAGATTTTTTTACTCCATGAGGACGGGAGCGAGAGCATACCAGAGAACGCAGAGGACATAAAAGCCCATGCGGAAAAAGGCGGCATTTTCGGCGTACACAAGGAGGACTGGAACGCCCTCACGGAATACCGTGCCATGACGCAGGAATTAGCCGGGAGCGAAGCCACAAAGGAAATGCTGCACGAATACGGAGCAAAGGAGCAGGACGAAAACACCTTTACCATTTACCAGTTAAAAGATGATGTACCCGCAGATTATCATTTCCGTTCTTTAGAGCGATTGCAGGAAAACGGGCTTGCCGTTGACCCTGCCAACTATGAAAAAATCTACACCGCACCGCTTGCGCCGGGCATGGGCTTAGAGGGCATTTATGAGAAATTCAACCTTGACCGCCCGGAAGATTTCAAGGGACATTCCCTTTCCGTTTCTGACGTGGTAGTGCTTCATCAGAACGGCAGGGACACCGCCCACTATACGGACAGTATCGGTTTTGCAGACGTGACAAAAGATTTCCTGTTGGAGAACCCCTTAAAAGCCGCCGAGCTTTCCACGGAGCAGAACGAAAACATGATTGACGGCGTTATCAACAACACCCCGGACACAGACACCGCCCGTATCACAGCCGCAGCGAAAAGCCGCTATGACGGCATGACCGCCCTTTATACTATGGACGACAAAACCTATATCGGGAAAAGCGAAAACTACGACAACAAGGGGCATTACGACAACACGGACAATTCCCTGTTCTACGTTTCCGGCTGCCAAGCCGCCTTTACATTCCTTTCAAGCGAGGGCTGCACTTACCCGCAGGACGAAGCACTGACACGGGGCATTTACACAAAAGAGGACTACGAAGAATTTTCACGCATAGAGGATTTTCTATCGCAGGCGGGATTTACCCCGGAAAAGGAATTTTGCTTTGACGGCAAGCCCTTTTCCCTGCATGGGGATACGCCGGAGCAGGCAGCCCCGGAAAAGAAAACGGTTTACTATACAATCAATGAGGGGGCTGCCCGCCGTGCCAATGACGCAAACAGCTTTTCCGACTACAAGCCCGGCAGCGCAACCGCAGAATACCGCCAAATGGTAGACAAAGCCGTGGAAATAGCAGAGAACCAGAAAAAGCGTGTAGACCCCATGTACCATGAAAAGATTGACAGCCTTGTTGACACCTACGCCCGGAAACTTGCGGAGAACATGAACAGCAGCTTTTCCATTGAAGCCCGTGTCCCCTCTGTCCTCATTGCAGGCGGCTCTAATTTCCCGGTACGCAAAAAAGAGAAGCAGAACGCCGCCCGTGACAGGAACATGGAGGAATGGAACGACATACAGGGATTGCTTGACAAGATACGAAGCACGGGCATGGGCGGTATCAGCGCAGACGACCCGCAGGCAGTACAGAAGTTAGAAGCAAAACTGGAAAAGCTGCAAGCGGCGCAGGACACCATGAAAGCGGTCAACGCCTACTACCGAAAGCACAAGACCCTTGACGGCTGCCCCAACCTTTCCGCTGAACGTATCGAAAAGATGAAAGCGGAAATGTCGTCACAGTGGCACATAGAGGACAAACCCTACCCCTCATGGGCTTTATCCAACAACAACGCAGAGATACGCCGCATAAAGGGGCGCATTGCGGAGCTGACAAAGAAGCAGGAAACCGCCTACGCCGGGTGGGAATTTGACGGCGGCAGGGTGGAAGCCAACCGGGAGGACAACCGCCTGCAAATCTTCTTTGAGGAAAAGCCGGACGAAAAGACCCGTGAAACCTTAAAGGAAAACGGCTTCCGCTGGTCGCCAAAAGCCGGGGCGTGGCAGCGGCAGCTTAACGACAACGCTATTTACGCCGCTGACCGCCTATCCTGCATACGCCCCCTATCCGGGAAAAGCCCCGCAGAGATACAGAAAGAAGCCCGCACAGCCGCCAAGACAGAAAAAAAGCCCTCTATCCGGGCGCAGCTTGCACAGGACAAGGAAGCGTTAAAAAATGCCCCGAAAAAGGCGGCGCAGAAAGAAAAAAAGCAGGACTTAGAAAGGAGCTGACCCCATGCAGAAATTTGAAAACGTGGACATATTAAAGTCCCTAAAGGCAATCATGCAGACCCACACCGAGCATTTCCAGTCTGATTTCGAGATAGACGCAAACACACTAAAGCAGGCGGCGAAAAGCCCGAACCCGGAGGACAAAAGGCAGCTCTGGTTATGCCGCCCCGCCGGAACATGGTGCTTACGGGAACGTGACACTTTCATCAAAGGCTCACGGGAACATAACACGCTCTGCTTTTACGCCGAGCAGACAAGGGACAAGATACTTGCCTATGCCGTGGAGCTGACGGGCATTGAGAAAGGCAGGGTAACGGGAAACCTTTACGAACTGGACTATAAAAAACTCTATGAACACGTCAAGGACGTTTCCGTGCCCGCCGGAGATACCAAACTGATTTATGAGGGCGGGGAACGGACGCAGGAAGCCGAAAGGCGCATTACCGGGGACGCTGACCCGGACTTAGGGAAGTTCCTGCGCTTTGAGGAACAGCCCAAAGACCCCGCCGCCCTGCGCAGCGTCCTATGGGACGAGAAATACAGCAGGGATCACTTCGACAGCGGCAGCATAAAGGCGCATATCGAAAAACTGTCCGGCAAAGAGAAAAAGCCGTCCCTGCGGGCGCCGCTTGCACAGGACAGGGAAACCGTAAAAGCCGCCACGAAAGAAAGCAAAACCGTCCACAGGACGGTTGCAAAGACCAAAAACAAGGGATTGGAGGTATAGGAGCATGGGACAATTCACATTTGAGGAAACAAACCTTATCTGCTGTTACAGGAGGAAAACAAGAGCTGATACGGCGGCGGCAATGACCGCCGCCCTGCCCTACATGGAAACGGAGATACAGGAGCTTGCAGGGCGCACGATAGAAAAGCTGAAGCAACTGACCGAGGAAGAATTTGCCGGGCTTGTGTTCCTGCCTGCTGAAGATATGGAGTAAATGAAACGCCGGGGAGTGGCAGTATATACACTGTCATTCCCCGGTATCTTTT
>JAMPDU010000094.1 GCA_023665505.1 Ruminococcus sp. | reverse complement strand
TGTTTAAGGCATTTCTCACCTCAAAGAGTATAATTGAAGAAAAGGAGCTTGGAACCGATATACGCATAAGAATTTCAAGCGCGGGGAACGCGGGTGTTTTGTTTGCAAAGGCGTTGACTTCAATCATCGGGGGGATAGCGGAAATTATAATTGTGTACCTCTATTCAAGTCTTGTTATCGGCGTTGAGTGGGACGGAAATCTTCCTCTTATATTTGCGGTTTTACTGCTTTTGGCAATATTTTCAACTTCCGTTGGCATAATGATCGGTACATTCTGCAAAAGCAAGACCGTCGCGCAGGAAGCCTCGCTTGTGACGGGACTTATGTGCGGTTATCTTGGCGGTTCGATTACGCCCGCGTATCTTATGGAAAATATGCCTGTAATGTGCTATATTATAAAAATAAGTCCGCTTTATTGGACAAATAAAGCGCTTATCAGCCTATATAATGATATTGCGGACAAGAATACCGTTTACAGCGTAATTGTGCTTTCGGTACTGTCGATTATTTGCATTATACTTACGTTAAAAAAGAATAAGGAGGCTCGCTATGCTTAACATTCTCAGAAATACCTCAATATATTTGCTGCGAAACAAGGATTTTGTAAAATTTATCACAATTATGCCGACAGTACTGTTTCTTATAATGACGGTATTGCTGTCGTATTCGGACGAGCATAATATAGGCGTGGTGAATAATCTCGGCGGTGCGGGAGAGAAATATATAGCCGTCCTCAGCGAGTTGGAGGGCTGTAAAATTTTTGAATATGATGAAGATGAAATTCAGTCTAAGCTTTTAGGCGGAAATGTTGAAATAGCTGTTATTTTGGACGAGGCAATTTTTATTACAACGCTTTCGGAAAGCGAAATATACAGTTCGGTTGAATTGCTGCTGAAAAACGCGGATAAAGGCGGCGCGTCGGAAGTCAGCGTGAATGAAATTCCAAAGAAAACGCTTTCGGTAAAAAATCTGCTGCCTTTTATGCTGTTTAAGACGCTGACAGCCTCCTCGCTGGTAGGCGCGCTGCTCATTAACGAAAAAAACAACCGTATTCGTGACAGAATACTTTTAAGCGGCGTCGGAACGGGAAAATACATACTTGGAGTTTCGTCGGCATATCTGTTTTTTTCCTGTCTCGGTTCGGCAATATTCTTTTTAATCGCGCAAATCGCACGTTTTGATTTAGGCTTGAAAAACGATTTCGGATTTCTTATTATGATGTTTTTTACAAATCTACTCAGTATCAGCATTATGGTATTTGCGGCATCACTGCTGAAAAAAGAGGAAAGTTTGTGGATTGTTGGGAGCGCGGTTCTTATGCCAATGGGATTGCTGTCGGGAATTTTATTTCCATATGACACAATGCCAAAGGCTATGAAAATAGCTGCTGATTTCTGCCCGCAGCGCTGGATTGCGGCAGGTATAGAGCGAATGCAGCAAACAGGCAGCATTATGTCTGCTTACCCCGAAATGCTTATGACGGCGGGCTTGGCGTCAGTCCTTATGATAAGCGGTATTTTGATTTCCAAAAGCAGTCACAGAAAGGCTTAAACCGCTGATTCGCACTGCTTTAATTGCAGACAGGTCGAGACTGTTTGATAATTTAGAAAAATAGTAAATAACCTCGGGAATTAAGCTGAATAAAAGAATTACCTATTTTAAATATTAAAATTGTGTAAAAAATTTTACGCCTATTGACAAAAATAAATATATGTTGTATACTTATATTGGTTAGTTTACGCTAATAATATGCGGCGTTTTTGCAGTAATAATAAATAAAAAACGGAGGTTCGGGATTATGCCGGAATACATTAAAATACTCGATGATGGCAAAAAAATGAATATTATCAAAAAAACCTCGGCGGATATTTTGGGAAATGCCGAAACCGAGAAAATATGGAGTGCGGCAAGAGAAAAGCTGCGGGACATTCTTTCACGCTACAGTGACGTCCCGCCGAAAGAGCGGTATCACACGGATTTAATTTTTCCCCATATTGCCGTTTACAAGTCGCTGCTGGAAACACACGCCGACCGCGCAATGGAGATTATGGAAAAAGGAGAAGCGTCAGCCGCCAAAAAATCCGCAAGGGTATTTCAGAATATGGTAAAGTTTCCTTTTGGCAGACAGATGTTTTTAAAGGGCTTTGCCGCAGGCTGCAAATCGGGTTTCGGAGTTGAGGCGGGCTTTAAAAATACCGTTTACAAAGCGGATAGTCACCGTTACCAAATGGACGTGCTGGTCTGCCCTTATGTGAAATACTGCAAAGCCGAGGGCTGCGGCGAGCTTACCCATATTTTCTGCGATAACGATGTTTACGCCTACGGAAATCTTGACGGAATATCCTTTGACAGAAGTCAAACGCTTGGTACGGGCGGAGAAAAATGCGACTTTCTTTTGTATATGAAAAAATAATATTTTACAGTAAAAAACTATGCTGCTCGGAGAAAAATTTAATAATATGTTTTACGTAATTTTAAAATATTTGTCGACCGTAAATAATTGATAAATTCTATTTTTTGATTTCCCAAAAAGAAAAGACGTTCAAAGTTTTTTTGAACGTCTTTTCGTATTTTCACACCCTGCCGCCCCTAAAAATTAATTTAGAGGCGGCATAATAATTTTGATTTTAAGGCATACCGTTGATATTATAGTATCCTATTTCATTGGGAGTAAATTTAGGCATTCTGCTTAATAAAAATTCAATTACATCGGCATTATAAGAATATCTTGCCAACCGCGGCGGAAATTTTCCGGAAACATCATTGCCTATTACAATTGCGTCATGTTTTCTTTTGTAGGAGGGATTTAGCACAGTTGAATAAATTCCTGCAACATAATCATGTTCTTTTCTTGCCTCGTTATATGCAAAAGGGTGAAAGTTTAGATTATCAACAATACTTATATCGGGAATATTTTCACCGATCCAATCATAAACGGAACAGTACATCCACTCATCACAAGCCAACTCCGGCATTATTTTTGACATAGGATTTTTGTCAACTATCACTATTTTTAAAAGAATATATTTTCCGTAAAACCAAAAATCGGAAGGCTTTCTCCATTCATCTTCAACTATATTGACAAGGCGGTAAGCTACCACGTCGTTTTTCTGCCATATAGCCTTTACCCGCTTTGGCTTGGGAACCTTTCTGCGCGGAAGATGCTCATCGATGAGTTGTTTCCTTAGATTGTCAAGTACAGCCTCTCTTTTGGCGCAATCCTTTTGATTGAACCAGCCGTCCACAGTATAACGCTTGTCTATACATTCAAAAGCGTTATTTTTGACTTCCTCACAAAGTCTGCCGTACTTCGTCTGCAATGCCGCAAGCGCATACCAAAACACAGCGTTGATACTGTCAGTTTTATTTCCGACATGAAAATATTCTTTAAGCTTTTGCAGAATAAATTCATCGTCATCAATATATGCCGCAAGCACATTATATTCTGTACGAATATCACAAGCGTCATCATCTGAAAAAATTGCTGTTCCCCATGTACCCATTATAATTTCCCCTCCAAAAGACATAATAATTCGCTTTCTCCAAAAGAAAATTCTAATAATATATTATAACCCTTTAAAATAAATTTGTCAATAGGCGGAATTGATTTTCACATAAAATTATTATAAAAATTTTCAAATTTGAAAATAGGGCAGACGGCAAAATTTCCGAACTGCTTTAAATTGCTCAGAGGCGGCGCAAACCGATTTTTTGGTGTACCGTCTAAACCAGAAAAAAACTTTAATAAGTTAATATTTTAAATCAAGTACTTGACAAAAAAGCGATACTGTGGTAAACTATGTAATAGTTATCACATATCTTTTAACTTTCTCCGAGACAGCAGTGCGCTGTAAAACTGGAAATGTTAGGTAAATAATTAATAATCAGAAAGAAACGGAGCGCGGATTATGAAAAGGATTTGCCCCCACTGCGGGAAAAGGAGCAAAATTGCTTGCCATAGCTGCAAACCTACAAATTTAAAGCAAGCTGTGTAATCGGTAAGTTTTATAATCAGTAAATTTTTTGAAATCCCGTTTTGTTTATTCTTTATTCTTTTTTCTTTTTTAATCACTGACACTAACACTGTCATTATCATTATCTTTATCTTTTTCATTATCATTATCGGTATTTTTGGTATACGAATTGTACGACCGTATACATTCGTATTTTTTGGTATACTTATAATGCAGGAATTATAAATAATTTTTAATTATTTTTGGAGGATTTTGTATGAAAAAAATAGTTGTACTTGTTTCGGGCGGAGGAACTAATCTCCAGGCGCTTATCGACGCGGAGGAGCGCAGGGAAATAGTCGGCGGGAAAATCACCTGCGTTATATCCTCAAAGCCCGACGCGTTCGCCCTTAAACGGGCGGAGTATCACGGCATAAAAAGCCGCGTTCTCGTCCGCAAGGATTTCGAGGACGTTCACGCCTACAGCAAGGCTATGCTGGCGGCTCTTAACGAGGAAAAAGCTGATTTGGTGGTGTACGCGGGGTTTATGACGATTTTGGACGAAACCGTCTGCCGCGCCTACCCAAACAAGATGATGAACGTCCACCCGTCGCTTATTCCGTCGTTCTGCGGCAAGGGCTTTTACGGACTGCGGGTTCACGAGGCGGCGCTTGAAAAGGGCGTTAAGATAACGGGTGCGACGGTGCATTTCGTCACCGAGGAGTGCGACGGGGGACCGATAATTTTGCAGGAGCCCGTCCCGGTGCTGAACGGCGATACCCCCGCGATTTTGCAGAGGCGGGTTATGGAAAACGCCGAATGGAAAATTCTGCCGAAAGCCGTTGCGCTGTTCTGTCAGGACAAAATCAAGGTCGTTGACGGCAAGGCGATTGTGGAGGAATGAGTATGAAAAATTTAAACGTTACCGCAATTTTTGCTTTTTTGTCCGCGATGTTGGTTATTGTGGGGGTTGGTCTGCTTATCGGCGCGGCTGTAACAAATTCCCATATTGAAAACAGCCGCCCCATAGCCGCAACGGTGGTTGACAACGTCAAAGTGCGGTCTAAGGGACATTCAACAAGACATAAGAAAATGCTGTACGCCCCCGTTTACGAGTATACCGACGGCGGCGTGACAAAGACGTACCAAAGCGGCGTTTCAACATCAAACGCTCAGGAAATCGGCGCGGAGGCTACCCTGTACATTTCGGACGACGGCAAGGTTTACGAAGGCTCGGGCACGTTTATAATGCTTTTGGTGGGAATAATACTCGCGGTTGTGGGGGGCGTGTTCGCGTTTGTCACGGCGTGGCTGTCACGAAAAATATCCGCGGAAAAGGGGGGAAATGAGTTATGATGACGATTTTTACGGGTATTGGCGTACTGTTTACGCTTATCGGCATAGGCGTGATTATCGGCGGACTGGTTCAGCGAAATTCCATAAAAAACAGCCGCGAGGTAAACGCGACAATTGTTGAAAATATCGAGACAAAACGCCGCAGGCAGGGCGACAGCCACGATTTCGGAAGTCAGACCGTACACGGTATGGTGACCTACTACACCCCCGTTTACGAGTATTACGACGGAGGCGAGACAAAGCGGTACAAAAGCACCGTGTCCTCAACGTCGCATAAGCCCGTCGGCACGGAGGAAACGCTGTATATTGACCGGGACGGAAAGGTAAGGAGCAAGTCGGGCTCGTCCTTTATGTTTTTATTCGGAGGGGTTTTCGCGCTTGTGGGCGTGGTTTTTGCGGTTGTTTCGCTTATACTTCAAGGAGGAATGCGGTAATGAACGAGGAAAAATTCACGGGCAAGGCGGACGTGTACGACAAATACCGCCCCTCATACCCTGCGGAGCTTATCGACTGGATTTACGAGAAAACTCACGCCGAAACCGTGGCGGACGTCGGCGCGGGGACGGGTATTTTCACGAAATGCCTGTCCCTAAAACCTTGGATAATCACCGCCGTCGAGCCTAACGGGGATATGCTGGAAAAGCTGCGGGGGAACGTGTCGGGCATTGAAATTATTAACGCTCCCGCCGAGAATACGGGTATTGCGTCCGCAAGCATTGATTTGGTTACGGCGGCGCAAGCGTTTCATTGGTTTGACAGGGAAAAATTCAAGGCGGAATGTATGCGTATTCTTGCTCCCAACGGGCGGCTTGCCGTTGTGTGGAATAAACGCTTGAAATGCGGTTTTTCCGCAGGGCGTGACGAGGTGTGCGTAAAATACTGCGGTATGTGCCACCGCGACGGCAGTACCGAGGATGACCTGTTTTTAGGAGATGAATATTTCGGCGGCGTTGAACATTTTTGCGCCGATAATATAATAAGTATGGACGAGGAAAGATTTCTCGGAGATATGTTTTCACGCTCCTATTCGCTTAAAGAAAGTGATGAAAATTATCCGCAGTTTGTTGACGGGCTGCGGAACGTATTTGCAAAATATGAAAACGGCGGCAGAGTTGAAGTACCCTATGAAACAAGCTGCTATTTGGGAAAATTTTAAACACTTAAAAAGGGAGGCTGACCGAATGAACGAGGAAAAATTCACGGGCAAGGCGGACGCGTACGACAAATACCGTCCCACATACCCTGCGGAGCTTATCGACTGGCTTTACGAGAAAACCCGTGCCGAAACCGTGGCAGACATCGGCGCGGGGACGGGTATTTTCACAAAATGCCTGTCCGAAAAGCCTTGGATAATCACCGCCGTCGAGCCTAACGGGGATATGCTGGAAAAGCTGCGGGGGAACGTATCGGGCATTGAAATTATTAACGCGCCCGCGGAGAATACGGGTATTGCACCCGCAAGCGTTGATTTAGTTACGGCGGCGCAGGCGTTTCATTGGTTCGACAGGGAAAAATTCAAGGCGGAATGTATGCGTATTCTTGTCCCCGACGGGCGGCTTGCGCTGGTTTGGTACAACCACGGCAAAAACGGTTTTACGGACAGGCGGGACGAAGTTTTTCTGAAATACTGCGGAACGCACAGGAGCGCGGCATACCGTGAAAACGCCGTCAGCCGCGAAAGTCTTTTGGAGAGCGGGTATTTTTCCGAGGTTGAATATTTCCGTGCGGATTACGGAATGAATATGACCGAGGAGCAGTTTGTGGGGTACTCGGTTTCGCACTCCTACTCGCTGAAAAAGGGGGACGGGGGTTACGAAAAATTTGTATTTGCCCTGCGTGAGGTGTTTGCGGAATTTCAGCGCGGCAACGCGGTGGAGCTGCCTTTGGCGGCGGAGTGCTTTTTGGGGAAATTTTAAAATCTTAAAAATAAAACTTTTGTAGGGGCGGGGTTTCCCTGCCCGCAGGGTTAAAAGCAGTGTAATGTTACGACGGGACGGGAAACCCGTCCCCTACAAAAATATAATAAAATTTAGGAGGACTAATTATGATTACAAAAACAATCAAAGAGGAACTTAACAGTATGGAGTACCACGGCAGGGGTATTCTTATCGGGAAATCGCCCTGCGGCAAAAAGGCAATTATCGCCTACTTCATTATGGGCAGGAGCGTGAACAGCCGCAACCGCATTTTTATTGAGGACGGCGAGGGTATCCGCACGCAGGCTTTCGACCCCGCAAAGCTGACAGACCCACATTTGGTGATTTACGCCCCCGTCCGCGTTATGGGGAACAAAACTATCGTCACCAACGGCGACCAGACCGACACGATTTACGACCTTATGGACAAGCAGCAGACCTTTGAGCAGTCCCTGCGCACCCGCGAGTTTGAGGACGACGCTCCCAACTACACGCCGAGAATTTCGGGAATTGTCCACCTTGACGAGGGTATGAATTTCGCCATGTCAATTCTGAAAAGCGCGGACGGGGACGGCTCGTCCTGTCAGCGGTACACCTTTGCCTACAGCGACCCTATCCCGGGCAAGGGCAAGTTCATTCACACCTACAGCGGCGCGGGAGACCCTCTCCCCAGTTTCGAGGGCGAGCCGAAAAATGTGGAGATACCCTGTATGAAAATTGACGAGCTTACGCAGCACATTTGGGAAAATCTCAACGCCGACAATAAGGTGTCCCTGTTCGTGCGGTATATCGACATCGAGACGGGGGAGTATGAATCCCGTATAATTAATAAGAACCAATAATGGCGTACTATAATAGAAAGCATATTCGGCTGAAAAATTATGATTACAGTCAATACGGTTATTATTATGTGACAATTCATACCGCCGGCGATGAACATATCCTGTCAAATGTAGGGCGGGGGCTTGCTCCCGCCTGTTACGAAATCAAACTGACAGAAATAGGCAAAATCGCGGAACAGCAGCTGTTTGCTCTTGAGGAAAGATTTAAGGGTGTAAAAATCGACAAATATGTGATAATGCCAAACCATATTCACGCTGTAATCATAATTGGCGATAATGCTGAAAATATGGGAAAGGCGGGAGCAAGCCCCCGCCCTACACTACCTGATATTATATGTGCGTATAAATCAATTACCACCCGCATTTGCAACAAAAATGACAATATACAGGGACGTAAAATTTTTCAGACGTCATTTTATGAAAGCATTATCAGAAATGAAAAGGCGTATTGTTCCGTTTGGGAATATATTGAAAATAATCCGTTGAAATGGATTATTGATAAAATGCAAGGCGGTGATTATTAAAATCTAATTGTAAACTTTTATTAAAAATCTTGACAAATAAAGAATTTTGTTGTATAATAATATATAACGAATGTTATATAACAATTGATATTCTTTATAAAAAATTGTAAATAACTATTCGGAGGTAAAAACTATGAACGAAATGCAATTAAAGTACGGCTGCAACCCCAATCAAAAGCCGTCGCGGATTTTTATGGAGGACGGTTCCGACCTGCCTATCGAGGTGCTGAACGGCAAGCCCGGCTACATCAATCTGCTGGACGCCTTCAACGGCTGGCAGCTTGTCAGCGAACTGAAAAAAGCTACGGGGCTTTGCGCGGCGACATCTTTCAAGCACGTTTCCCCCGCAGGTGCGGCGGTGGGGCTTCCCCTGTCCGACACTCTGAAAAAAATCTACTGGGTTGACGATTTGGGCGAGCTTTCGCCCCTTGCCTGCGCCTACGCAAGGGCGAGGGGCGCGGACAGAATGTCCTCGTATGGGGACTTTATCGCGCTGTCCTGCAAATGCGACGTTCCCACCGCGAAGATGATACAGCGTGAGGTTTCGGACGGCGTTATTGCCCCCGACTACGACCCAGAGGCTTTGGAGATACTCAAAAGCAAGAGAAAGGGTACATACAACATCGTCAAAATCGACGAAAACTACACCCCCGCGCCTATCGAGACGAAAAAGGTGTACGGCGTGACCTTTGAGCAGGGCAGGAACGAACTTGACATCGGCAACGCCCTGCTGGAAAATGTTGTCACCGAAAACAAAACCATTCCCGAGGACAAAAAGCGGGATTTGATAATTTCCCTGATAACTTTAAAGTATACCCAGTCCAACAGCGTTTGCTACGTCAAGGACGGTCAGGCTATCGGCATCGGAGCGGGTCAGCAGTCCCGCATACACTGCACTCGTCTCGCGGGGCAAAAGGCGGACAACTGGTGGCTCAGACAGTGCCCCAAGGTAATGGCTCTGCCCTTTAAGGAGGACGTGCGCCGCGCCGACCGGGACAACGCTATCGACGTGTACATCGGCGACGAGTACGAGGACGTGCTCCGGGACGGCGAGTGGGAAAAGGTTTTCACCAAAAAGCCCGAGGTGCTGACCCGCGAGGAGAAAAAGGAGTGGCTCGCGAAAAATACCGGCGTTTCCCTTGGTTCGGACGCGTTTTTCCCGTTCGGGGACAACATCGAGCGCGCCCACAAAAGCGGCGTGGAGTACATCGCCCAGCCCGGCGGTTCTATCCGCGACGACAACGTTATCGAGACCTGCAACAAATACGGCATTGCAATGGCGTTTACGGGCATACGCCTGTTCCACCACTAAGCGGGGGTGATGATTATGACGTGTCCGAAATCGGTGAGAACGGCGGCAATTGTTTCGCAGGCGTTTATTGTCGCTTGGGCGGTACTGAGTTTTTTGGCAAGCGTTTATCAAAAGGAACTGGTCTATCAGCTTTTTATTCAAAGCAAATTTATTGAAAATATTGGGAAAATCGTACCTGCCGTTTCAATAGCTTTGTGCTTTGAGGGTATTCTGCTGTCGGCGGCGAACGTGCTTATGTGCAGGGGCAAAAAAGTTTATGCACCGCTGGTAACCACGGCAGTAACAATCGGTATATTCCCGTTCATAACTGTTGCCGTAAACTTTGTTCGGTGGAATAACCATTTGGCTGACAGCAATTATACTGTTGCGTATGTCAATTCGGTAAGCGAGATTGAATCAATACTGTCATACTTACTGAACATTGCGGCAATAATCACCGTTGCCGCGGCGGCGGTGTACGCATACGCCAAAAACCGCGAAAAAGAGGAAAGCGGCGAAAGCTATACCGAATATGATATGCGGTATACCGAGGAAAACGATTTTCGGTAATTTGTCGGCGGTTCGGTGCATTGTTCATAGTATGTAAAAAAAAAAAAAAAAGGTTTATTAACATCTTAGGCGGGCATATATGCTATAATGGTAAAGATATTATGCACCGAAAGGAAGTATATTTTATGAAACTTAAAAAAATTCTCGCGGCGGTAACTGCCGCCGCAGCAATCGCGCTGACGGGCTGTTCCCAAAGCGGCGAAAACGGCGGAACGGAAACTTCCGCCGAAACAACAACGGCGGCTGAAACTGCTGCGGTTTCCGAGACGGAGACGTCCGCCGAAACCGAGGAAACCGAAACAGACCCCGCCGACGTGGGAAATTCCGCGGAGGGCTTGCTTGACGGCGCAGGGGACGGTTTTCTTACATACGACAAAAACGATATAAAAAATATCCTCGAAAAGTCGGGCATTGCCGAAAGACCCCTTGCGGGCGAGATTGACGGCGAGGAAAGCGCAAGCAGCGTTTACAGCTTTGCCATGATAAACGATACCTCCGCCGAGGCTGCCGACGCGGGCGGGGAAACGGCTTACTGCTCCACGCTTTATCTCGGCGGCGAGACTTACCTTGTGGTTTTCGGCACGGAAGAGTACACCGACCTTGAAAGCGTGCTGCCTTACTGTACCGAGAATAAATTGGTTGAGTACTGGGCAATCGCCTTTGCCGACGAGGACGGAACGGTGCTGTTCCCCATTATCGCGGGCAGCGCGGAAAGCGGCTACTACTCGGTAATTCCCGTGTTCGCCTCCCTCGGCATGGACGTTTCGGGAATGACCGTCCCCGCCGAGCCTTTGGGCAGCGATTACGACAGTGATTACAACCATGGGGGCAACCTTGCCGCCGCAGCCAACGGCGAGGGCGCGATTACGGTAAACGTGACGGGCGCGGAAAATATGGAGGGAATGGTTCGCGCCGACTGCACGGTTGAGAATACGTACCCGTTTGACGCGATAATTTCCTGCAAAACGCTGACGGTAAACGGCGAGGATTTCTCCGAAAAGGCGACGTTTTATTTTGAGATAAAAAGCGGAGAGACCCTTGCGGACGAGTACTTCTACATCGATGACTGCGCTCTGTACGCGGGAGACGAGCTTTACGTCACGGCGGAGCTTTTGGACGGCGCGACATATGAGACGATAGGGACGATAACGTTTGATTTCACCCTTGAATAATTGTTAAAGCGCGGAATTTTTCGCGCTTTTTCCTTGCAATTTCCGCAATTCTGTAGTATAATGGTATCAATAATTTTGAAAGGACTTTTTTATGCGCAAACATTTCCTGCCGATAGTTTTTTCCGCGGCAATATTTTTTTCCTCCTGCACCTATGCGGCTGCGGAAACTCCCGCCGAAAAAACGGTTTTCGCCATGGACACCTATATGAAACTCACCGCCTACGGCGAAAACGCGGAAAACGCCGTGAATATTTCCGCCGAAAAGATTTCCGAGCTTGAAAGTCTGTGGTCGGTTACGGACGAAAACAGCGAGATTTACGCGGCAAACCGCGGCGGAAAAGCCGTCCCCGTGAGCGGAGATACCGCCGACTTGCTGGAGCTTTCCCTCCAAATGTCGGAAAAAACGGGCGGCGCGGCGGACTGCACGGTGTACCCGCTTGTAAAGGAGTGGGGTTTTACTACGGGGGAATATAAAATTCCCGAAGAGGAAAAAATTGCGGAACTTCTGCAAAATACGGGTTATGAAAAAA
>JAMPDU010000093.1 GCA_023665505.1 Ruminococcus sp. | reverse complement strand
TTTTTCTGGCGTCGATTTTCTTAAAAACCGCGCCGATCGCTGTAATAAAGGCGATAAGCAGCACAAGCCCGAGGAAAACCACCACAAGACCCGTGATAACTACGGCAAACACATAAGATAATTCCATTTGCATACAGAAAAACTCCTTTAATCAATATCTAATTAATTATACCTCATTTCGGAAGATTTTTCAATACATTTTTTGATAAAAAAATAACAATTTATCATTTTTTTTAAGGAATTTTTATGAACGTTTTCCACAAAAAAACAGCGGGGCGTTTTGCTCCGCTTGTTGTGTAATTTTATTCGTTGTTACTCTTAACATGATTTGCCAAGTGTTCCCATTCTGTATAATTGTATGTAACTCCTCTGTATGTAACCGTCAACCCCTCGCAATTTTTAAAGGCATATTCGCTGACATATTGAATACTATCCGGAATAGTTAAGTTTCTTAATTTTTTGCAATTTTCAAAAGCAAAACTTTCTATTCTTTCAATATTTTCCGGAAGTTCAAAATCTGTTAAGTTTTTGCAGTTTTCAAAAGCATATCTGCCTATAATTTTAACCGTATCCGGAATATTGATATTTTCAAGACTTTCGCAATTCTCAAAAGCGCTCTCACCTGCAATTATTTTAATGCCGTTTGGAATATTTACGTCTTTAAGATTTTTACATTGATGAAACCCGCCAAAACAATCCTGCTCTAAACTCTCAGGCATTTTAACTTCTGTCAGATTAGTACAGTTTGAGAAAACATAACCTCCATAATCTTTACTGATATTAAACTCTTCATATTTTACCAATGAGCCAAAATTAACAACGCTTTCGGGTATTGTTACGCTTGTTAATTTAACGCAGCTTTTAAATGCACCGCTGCCAATTTTTGTAACACTGTCGGGAATATCTATACTTTCAAGATTTTGGCAATATTCAAAAGCGTTCTTATTAATAGTTTTAATACTGTTGGGTATTATCACACTTTTAATCCCGCAATGTGAAAAAGCCTCCTCGCTTATTTCGGTAAATGTATCGGGTATTTCAACGTATGATATTAATCCGCTTTGCAGTTTATACTGAACCACGGGGTCGCCGTCAAGTTCGGTAGGTATACGTATAGCTTTTTCTTTTCCCGTATACATTTCAATCACAGCACCTTTAAGAACAGCGTCATAGTGGTATCTGAAATCTTCCTCGGGAGGAACAACATATTCTATTTCCGTGTTTTCAGATTCGGAAGTTTCATCTTTTACATCATCTTTCTTTTTATTTTTAGTTGTTTCCTCTTTCTCCGTCTCGTCCTTAACGGTTTCCGCCGCCGTTGTTGTGGTGGTTTCAACTTCGGCAGACCCGCTGTCCCCGCCGCAAGCCGTCAGCGAAACGGCAAGAGCCAAAGCCGCCGTGAACGCGGTAATTTTTTTAACGTTCATAATTTGGTACTCCTTTTACAAAAATTTGTCGAAAAAAGACACATAAAATTGTACCAAACCGTACCGCAAAAATGGTGAATAAAAAAAAAAAGTTTTTGTGAATAAGTTGTTAATTTTTGCCAAAATAAAAAATATCAAACTTTCGCCCCCGCCTGCATATACTGTATAAGCGGCACTGCCGCAATGCTTAGAAAGGGGATTTTCCCAATGCCATACGTATTTTTAAGCCCGTCCACCCAGGAATGGAACCCATATATAAACGGCGGCAACGAGGAACAGTACATGAACCTTATCGCCGACAAAATGGAGCCTTATCTCCGTTCGTCGGGTATCTCCTACGTCCGCAACGACCCCGCCCGCAACGTTTCCGGCGCAATCGCCGACTCCAACGCGGGCAAGTTTGACGTACACCTTGCTCTCCACTCAAACGCCGGCGGCGGCGATTTTGCGGGACTTCTGCGGGGTATCGACGTGTACTACTCGCCCTACTCAAATTTAAGCAGACAGCTTGCAACCATTACCGCCAACAACTTTGAGAGCGTCTACCCCGACCCCGACAAGGTGAACACCTTGCCAACCACCTCCCTCGGCGAGGTGACCCGAACCCGCGCCGTAGCCATTCTCTGCGAGATAGGCTACCACGACAATTACGCCGATGCCGACTGGATCAAAGCCAACCTCGAGCCTATCGCCCGTTCGCTGGTACAGTCCCTCTGCGACTACTTCGGCATACCCTTTGTTGAGGCTGTACCCGTCCGCACGGGCATTGTCGCCACCGACGGCTCAAACCTCAATTTGAGGAGCTACCCCTCTATGAGCGGGAATATCATCGGCTCTCTGCCCAACGGCGCGAGGGTCACGGTAAACGGTCAGACGGGGAACTGGTATGTGGTTCAGTACGACAATATGGAGGGTTACGCCTCGGCGGACTTTATTATGCTGCAATGATTTCGGTTTTGCGGGGGGCGGATTTCCGTCCCTTGCGAAAATTTTCTTTGTGCAAGGTTGCATGCTGTTACCTGTTATTTTTTGTTGATTATTAAAAATATTCATTAATTGTACATAATATAAATACAAAAATATAACAGGATTTTTGGATAAATTTGCGTAAAAATTGATAAAAATTGCAAAAAAATGATTGATTTTCCGCAAAATGCGTTTTTTAATTTTGCGGAAAATCACGGTAAATGGTGCGGAAAAAAGATTGTTAAAAATTTAACGAAAATGTTTCACGTGGAACATTTGTGTTAAAAATTTAACGAGATTTTAGGTTTTTACAAAAGTTGCATTCGGTACGTTGTGAAAAAAGGTCAAAACAGATAATTTCCCCTATTTTGCAATATTTTCAAAAAAAATGTTGCAGTACGCGTAAAAATATGGTATAATAGTTGTATGTAGCATTTTTTGGAACGGATACCATTATATATATGTTAGGAGCTTTTTTATGTCAAAAATCAAGGTTGCCGTTTTATTCGGCGGAATTTCAAACGAGCACGATATTTCTTTAATTTCGGCGGCGAATATCATCAACGCAATTCCCGCCGACAAATACGAGGTCATACCCATAGGTATCACCAAAAAAGGGCGCTGGCTTTACTATCCCGGAGACATTTCCCAAATCTCCTCGGGGCTGTGGGAGTCCAACCCCGACTGCGTTCCCGCGGTTATTCTCCCCGACCCTATGTACAAGGGCGTGCTTAAAATGTCGGAGGAAAGCTACTCCATTACCAAAATCGACGTTATCTTCCCCGCTCTCCACGGTCAGAACGGCGAGGACGGCGTTGTGCAGGGGCTTTTAAAACTTTCCGGCATACCCTACGTGGGCTGCGACGTTATTTCCTCGGCAAACTGTATGGACAAGGCTTTCACCCACACGGTTCTGGAGGCGAACGGCGTACCTATGGCGCGGTGGAAAAGCGTCACCACCGCGGATTTGGGCAGGCTTGACGCGGTCTGCGAGGACATCGCCGCGGAGCTTGACTATCCCCTCTTCGTAAAGCCCGCAAACAGCGGCTCTTCCGTTGGGGTCAACAAGGCAAGCTCTTTCGAGGAACTGAAAAACGCGGTGAAATTCGCGTTCAGCCACGACAAAAAAGCCGTGGTGGAGGAGTACATAAAAGGCAGAGAGCTTGAGTGCGCGGTGTTCGGCAAGGAAAACCCCTTTGCCTCGGACGTGGGCGAGATTAAGTCCTGCAACGAGTTTTACGACTATGACGCGAAATATATTCTGGGTACGTCGGGACTGACTATTCCCGCGGAGATACCCGAAAGCTCCGCAAAGGAGATAAGGGAAACGGCGGTAAAGGCTTTCAAGGCGATAGGCTGCTCGGGACTTGCCCGGGTGGACTTTTTCCTGAAAGAGGACGGCGCTGTCATTCTCAACGAGATAAACACAATGCCCGGCTTTACGCAGATAAGTATGTACCCAAAACTTATGGAGCATATGGGAATTACCCAGCCCGAGCTTGTCGACAAGCTGATTATGCTTGCTTTAGAGGGCTGACCTTTTATAAAATTATGCAGAGGCGGAAATACGGAATAAGTTACGGTCGGTAATTCTATTCTCTATCCTCTAACCTCTATCTTCTAATAGGGAGGTTTTTATGAATAATAACGCTATTGGCGTGTTTGATTCGGGTCTGGGCGGACTTACCTGCCTGAAAGAGCTGAACGAGCTTATCCCGAACGAAAACGTGATATATTTCGGCGACACGGCGCGGGTTCCCTACGGGACGAGGAGCCGTGAGACTATTCTTGAATACGCGGCGCAGGATATTGCCTTTCTGAAAAGCAAGGGGGTAAAGCTCATTATTGCGGCGTGCGGTACGGTTTCTTCGGTTCTCGGGAGCGGAAAGACCTCGGACGGAGACGTGCCGTTTACGGGGGTTTTGCTCCCCGCGGCGCAGGCTGCCTGCGGACTTACACGCAGCGGCAGGGTGGGCGTTATAGGTACGGAGGCTACCATAAAATCGGGGGCTTACGGGAAAGCGATACGGTCGATACGTCCCGACGTTTCGGTTATCGGGAACTCCTGTCCCCTGTTCGTGCCGCTGGTGGAGCACGGGTTTACGGACAGAGACAACCAAGTTACAAAGCTTGTGGCGGAACAGTACCTTGCCCCCATAAAGCGGGAGGGCGTGGACGTGCTGATACTGGGGTGTACTCATTACCCTATTATAAGGGACGTTATCGCGGACTATATGGGGAATTCCGTAAAAATAATTTCCTCGGGGGAAGAGGCGGCGAAATTTGCGTATAATATGCTTACGGCTAAGGATATGCTGACGGACCGCCGGGAGACGGGGACGAACACGTACTACACCTCGGACAGCGTTGAATTGTTCGAGGAGAACGCAAGAGCTTTTCTGGGAAACGAGATGATTAACGGCGATGTCTTTAAGGTTGCCATAGACGAAATCGCCGCAAAAAAATAAAAGGAGAATACTCCGAAAATGGAAAAAGATGTTACAATTCAGCTTACGAGCATAAATACAATCGACGGCGACGCCAGCCGCACAGACCTTACCACGGAGGGTACGTTTAAGGAAATCGAGGGCGGCTTTCAAATCAAATACGAGGAGTCGGAGGTTACGGGCTTTAAGGGGTCTACCACCTATCTTTCGGTTTTCGGCAGCAGCCTTGTGAACCTGCGGCGGATAGGCACTGCGCCCTCCGACCTTACCCTTGAAAAGGGCAAAAAGCACCACTGCCACTACGGCACGCCCTACGGGGAATTTATTATGGGAATTTACACCCACGGCATTGTAAACAACATTGGCGAAAACGGCGGCGAGCTGTACTTTAAGTACACGGTGGATATTAATTCCAGCCTTGTTTCGGACAATGAAATTTATATTACGGTAACGTTTTAAATCATGAAAGGAAGTTTAAAAATGATAAATCCAATAAAATCCGCAACCGCGGAACTTCGGGAAATACTTATGAACGCGCTGGGAACTTTGGTTGCCGAGGGGAAAATCGAGGCTGTTCCCCTGCCCGCTTTTAGCATTGAAGTGCCTCAGGACAAGTCCCACGGGGACTTCGCCACAAACGCGGCGCTTGCCTGCGCCAAGCCGTTAAAGTCCGCGCCGCGGAAAATCGCGGAGCTTATCTGCGGGGCGGTTGTGCTTGAGGGTACGTCCTTTGAACGGGTTGAAATCGCGGGTCCCGGGTTCATTAACTTTTTTCTTTCGGGGAATTGGTTTTCCGGGGTGGTTTCCTCGGTACTGGCGGAAATGGAAAATTACGGCAAAACCGACACAGGGGCGGGCAAAAGCGTTTTGGTGGAGTTTGTCTCCGCTAACCCAACAGGACCTATGCACATCGGCAACGCGCGGGGCGGCGCGATTGGCGACTGCCTTTGCTCGGTACTTCAGTGGGCGGGGTACAGAGTTGAGCGGGAATTTTACGTGAACGACGCGGGAAATCAGATAGAGAAATTCGGCAAGTCCCTTGATTTGCGGTACTGTCAGCTTTGCTCGGAAGAGGGGCAAAAATTGGCAAACAGTATTTCGGACGCGGAAGAGCTTGCCAACGCCATATACGCCGACAAGGAAAAATTTCCCATGCCCGAGGACGTTTACCTCGGCACGGACATTATCGTACACGCAAAGAATTTTTACGACGAAAACGGCGGCGGGTACGTACAAAAAAACGAGGAGGAGCGGCGTGCCGCGCTTGTTGAGTTTGCCCTGCCGAAAAATATCCAAACATTGGAAGATGATTTGCGGCAGTACAGAATTGAGTACGACACTTGGTTCAGGGAGAGTTCTCTCCACGGCAGCGGCGCGGTGGCAGAGGTTATCGAGCTGCTGAAAAAAAGCGGCTACACCTATGAGCAAGAGGGCGCGCTGTGGTTCAAAACCACGGATTTCGGCGACGACAAGGACAGGGTGCTTGTGCGGGCGAACGGTATTCCCACATATTTTGTGCCCGATATTGCGTACCACTATAACAAGCTCGTCACTCGGGGGTTTGACAGGGCTATCGACATTCTCGGGGCTGACCACCACGGGTATATCCCCCGCATGAAAGCGGCTATGCAGGCTTTGGGGGTTGAGCCGAGCCGTCTTGAAATGATTATTATGCAAATGGTGCGGCTGGTGAAAAACGGCGAGACTTACAAGCTCTCTAAGCGGTCGGGCAAGGCGGTTACGCTGAAAACGCTGCTGGAGGAAGTTCCCATTGACGCAGCGCGGTTCTTTTTCAATCTTCGGGAGGCGAACTCGCATTTTGAGTTTGATTTGGACTTGGCGGTGGAGCAGTCCTCGAAAAACCCTGTGTACTACGTGCAGTATGCCCACGCGCGGATTTGCTCCATAATTCGCAACTTGGAGGCGGAGGGGCATTCCGTAAAGGAACTTTCCCGGGAGCAGCTGAACGTCCTGGAAACCGCGGAGGAGCGCGACCTTATTCGGTACATTGCCTCACTGCCCAACACTATTGACGTGGCGGCGCGGGACTATGACCCGTCCAAAATCACGCGGTACACCCAGGAATTGGCAACGCTGTTCCACAAATTTTACGACAAGTGCCGCATAAAGGGTGCGGAGGAGGATTTGCTGTACGCCCGTTTAAGCCTTTGCAAGGCGGTGCAGGTGACGCTTAAAAATACTCTCGATATGCTGAAAATCGAATGCCCCGAGAGAATGTAGGCGGTTGACAATTCTATACTATTATAAAAGGACGTGTGCTTATGGCTGAAAAACATTTGCCGCTGACGGTTGAGTGCGGCTACTGCGGCTCGGTTTACGATTATTCCGAACAGCGTTCCTGCCCCAACTGCGGGGCTGTCCCCGACAAGGCGCAGATAAACGCCGCCAAGGAGGAAGTCCGCGCCGCCGCGAAAGCCGAGGCGGAGGCAAAAATCGCGGAGGAACGCCGCAAGCTGGCTGCGGAATTAAAACTTGCCGAGGCGAAAAACGCTGTACCCCAAACGGGGAAATTTATGCGGAAGCTGATAAAGCTTATCCCCTTGTGGGTTGCGGTTATTTTTGTTGTGATTTGGATTCCCGGCTTTGCGGAAAGCTCCGCTCAAAGAGCAATTATGGAGAATATGCAGGTGATAGATACCCCCGAGTATAAGTCCCACGAGCTGGGCGAAAGCTTTTTTTACGACCGTGTTTTCACGGTTACGGCGGACGAGTTTTTCATTGCGGACAGCGAGGCGGTAAGGGCGTTATTGCCGGAAAATTTCAAGCTTTTGGTGGTACATATGAACGCCCTCTCCGACGGCTCGGGCGGGACGAACGATTACTATGACATCGACCCCTACATCACCGACGGAAAGGTCTGCCGCGCGCCTGTGTCCCCAAACGCGCTGCGCTCCCTGCCCGACGCTTTCGCCCAGACGGCGTTTTACTTCTACGGGTCAAGCTATGTGAACGAGAAAGACGGTTACCTCTGCTTTATTGTTGACGGGGATATGACTTCCGTTGACCTTTGCATTGAGGAAACCCATTTGGAGGGGTACATCAGGCAGCTTGACTATGTGCACAAGATTACTTTAGACCTTACGGAGGTGACGGGCGAATGAAAGGTACGGCGGAAAAAAATTACAAAACCCCTGTAAAGGTGTTGGCGGCGGTACTGCCGATAATCGCGTTTATCGCGGTTTGGGCGGCGCTTGAAATGGTTGCGGAAGTTAATTCGATGATAAAGTACAGCCAGTACTACGCCTGCGAAATCGCGGGAGCGGACGCCGAAAAGCAGGCGGACGGCAGCTACATTGTAACCGTGTCGATAAAAAATAACAGTTCTTACCAGACGGAAATTTACAAAAATTCCATTCACGTGGAGTACGGTAACGGCACGGCGGTGGAAAACAGGGCGGTTTCCTACCCCGACACGGAAATTCTCCGCAGCATTAACAGCCCTGTTGTTCCCGCGGGGCGGACGGTTGAGTACCAAATACAAATTTTCCCGCCGGAGGGCATAAACGCGGTGCGGCTGCGTTATTACGGCGTGTCGTACAATCGGTACACCGCCACCGACGAGCCGAGGGAAAGCACGTACAACCTAAAACTTTCATAATTTCCAAAAATTTTGAATAATTTCACCAAAACAGGCAAAACTATCTGCGAGGTGAAATTTATGAGCAATTCAAAATTCAAAAAAATATCGGGCAAGGGTCTTGCGATTACGGGCGCGTGCGTTGTGGCGGTGGCGGCGGCGGGAGTGTACTCCTACTCAAAGCTGTCGGACAGGCTTAACGCCCAGCTTATCGGGGAAAACAGCGGTACATTGTCGGCAAATCCCGACGTTCTTACCGAGGAACAGCAGTCCCCCGTAAACGCCCCCAAAACGGACGTTGCCAAAACCGAAACGACGGCGGTTACTACCGAGCCGCCCGCTGCCGCCGACACTCAAAACATTGCCGAACCCACGGAAAAAGTCCCCGAGGAAACTACGTCGCCCCCTGTTACGGAAACCTTTATCCCCCAGGCAATGGTGCGCCCTCTTAACGGGGAAATCCTCAACGAGTTTTCCGACGGGGAGCTTGTGAAGTCCAAAACCCTTAACGTTTGGAAAACCCACGACGGGGTTGACATCGCGGGGGCGACGGACGAAAAGGTCAAGAGTATGACAAGCGGTACGGTCACAAAGGTTTACGATGACCAGATGCTGGGCACCTGCGTTGTTGTCGACCACGGCGGCGGTTTGGAGGGGTACTACTGCAACCTTAGCAAGGATATTCCCGTTGCCGAGGGGCAAAGCGTTTCCGCGGGGACAATTATCGGTTCTGTCGGCAACACCGGCGAGGGCGAGATTAGCGAGGATAGCCATCTGCACTTTGCCGTAAAGAAAAACGGCGGCTGGATTGACCCGATTGCGCTTATTTCCGGCGAAGGAAGTTAAACATTTTACAGTTTTCCGTCCCGTTTGGGGCGGGTACATATATTTACAAAAAATATCAGAAAGGTGTGCAACAAATATGAACGAATTGTATAACAAAATTGAAGAAATACTTTCCTCGCAGACTTGCACAATTGAAGAACTGTTTTCCTCAAACGAACGTCCAAAAGGTATTATTACAATTGGAGAATTGTTTGAACAAATGCGGGAATTGGGGTATACAGATGAGGAAATCGGCAGAGAGTTTACAAGGTTTACAAGTAAGAATTCCTCACCGACAAATGAATATATTTAAATAAAAGGCAGGAAAAAGTTTCCTGCCCTTGTTTTATTTTTAGAAAATTTCAACCGTGTAAGAAAACGTCCCCGACTCCCCCGCGTTCAGCCGCAGGGCGTTTTTCATTTCGGTAAGCTCCTCCGTGCCGTCGCAGTAGACGGGCGTGCTGCTCCATGGCTCGAGGCAGACAAATTTTGCCTTTTCGGTAAGCTCCCCGTCCGCAAAATATGACGACCAAACCGCGATACAGCCACTTTTGTCGTAGTTCAGCCGCACTTTCATACCCTCGGACTTGCTCACAAGCGCCACCCAAGAGGAGTTGGGCTTGTCTTTCATAAAAACGTCGTCGGCGAAAAGCTCGTGGCTGAGGTCAACCTTGTCGGTGTTGTCGGCGATGACGGTCTCCCCTCTTGTGATGTGCTCGGGCTTTTCGTACTGCACGAAATAATCGCCGAAGTCGGGGACGTTGAACGCGGGATGTCCGCCGATAAAGTAGGGCAGAACCTTATCCCCCGTGTTTTTCACGATATAGCTCACCCCGAGGCGGTTTCCCGAAACCGCGTATTTTACGTACAGCTCGAAATCGTATGGGAAAATTTTCCTGCTCTCCCCGTCTGCTTTCAGGCGGAAACCCGCCTCGTTTTCCTTTTCGTAAAGTACCTCAAACTCGCTGTCCCGGGCAAAACCGTGGTTGGAAAGAGCGTACTCCTTTCCGTTCACGGTGTATTTTTTTGACGCCGTGTTGCATATGAACGGGAACAGTATCGGTGCGTGGCGTTTCCACACGGCGGGGTCGGCTTGCCAAAGGTACTCCGTACCGCCGCCTGTCACGGAGGAAAGCTCCGCGCCGAGGCTGTCAATCACCGCCGTTATTTTCTCTGTTTGAATTGTAATTTGCATAATAATTTTCCTTTCTGTATTCAGTTTTCCTCGAACATTTCGTTCCAAAGGTATGATATTTTAACGCCATTCCTGTTAAACGGCACAAATTCCAGCTCAAAGCGCATTGTATACCCGCCGTCCGCCAAAATTGCTCCATAAAAAAGAGGGTAAAAAGCGTAATGCCAATTAATAAATTCAAGCTGCCACTTGCCGCCGCACACGTTATTTATAACCTCTTGAAATTCGATTTCACGCTTGATTTCAACCCTCTCGCCGTCAATTTCCTTTTCCTCAAGCGTATACGCGAAAACCAATTCAACATTATCAAAAATAACCTGCGAGGAGCTGTCGGTGTAATAGCTTTTAAAACCGCCGTCCGTTTCCTCATATACGTCGAGTCCACACGGAAAATCCATAACAACCCTGTGTTTATCGGCAGTAATTTTTTCCGCCCTCGCGTCGTGAATTGAAATGTCAAAGCTGCGTCCGCCGACTTTAAAAACGGGATTTTCAAATATAAATTCTGCGGCAAAATTGTGCACTGAAATACCTCCTTATTTTTGGTAAAATATACTATATTTTACTGTTCAACATTCCCGCCGAAATTTTCAAGACAGATGTTCAAATCAACGTCGCCGCTTATGCCGTCAACCCTGCCGTCGCTGGCGTACTGCCAAATTTGGTAATTATAGGGATACGTCGGCTCGTTGTGACCGTCCTTATACTCCGCGAACCAAAAATTCACGTCGGGAATTTTGCTCATATCAAGTTTCATCAGCGCGAACTTCCTGCTGCCGTAAACCATGGGGATATAGCCGCCGTCCGTGATTGTGTCGCAGAACGCCGCCGCGCACTCGGTGACGGTGTAGGGGTTCGCCATTTGGGTACGGGCGTTTTCGTCCTCCATAATTTCCCAGTCGAAAACCACGGGGTAGGTTATGTCGTACCCATGGAGCTGCTCCATAACAAAGTTCGCCTCCTCCACCGCCTCTTCGGTGGTGAGAGCCTGGGAAAAGAAGTACACGCCCACGTCAAGCCCCGCCGCAGTTGCGCCCTTTATGTAGGAATGAAATTTTTGGTCGAGGTTCAGCAGACCGCTTTCGTACCCTCGGTAGCCAACCCGCAGAATGGCGAAATCTATGCCGTCGGCTGCCACTTTTTCCCAGTCGATGTCGTGCTGGTGGTAGGACACGTCAATTCCGGTTTTTGACACAATTTCGCCGTTTTCGCTGTATGTATACCGCCCGTTTTCCAGCTTTAGTCCGCTGTAGTCGTAGCCGTGCTTGGGGACGTTTGTGAACGCCCGCAGCCACACGTAGCCGTACATTGGGTCGTCCAGAATAACGGTGTCGTCCTCGTTGTAGAAGTCGTAAACACGTTCGTTCACCACGGGCACGAAAGGCTCTTCCACGACTGTTTCGGCGGGAATTTCCTCATCGCCGCTTTTGCTCAATTTCAAGGCGAGCACAACGGTTACCGCCGAAAGGCAGATTATCGCGGCAAGCATTACGATAAAAATTATCAGCATGCTTTTCACCGTTTTTTTCGGCAGCGCGGTTTCGTTTTCGGCTTTCCTGACCCGCACCTTGATGTGGGGCTTTTCGTTCAATTCGTTCATTTTTACACTCCTTTCCGCGATTTGGGGAAAGATTTTTAGAACCTGTTTTCACAAGATGCGTGTGCGGATTTTTGGCAAGATTTTGCCGATGACAAGGCAAAAATCCGCAGGAAT
>JAMPDU010000092.1 GCA_023665505.1 Ruminococcus sp. | reverse complement strand
AAAACCGTGTCCCACTGGTACTGGCGTTCCTCCCGGGCGACGTGGAAAGCGCGGATACAGTCGATTTTGTTTTTTATTTCGGGGAATTTTTTCTCGCCGCAGACTTCCCGCACCTTTTTCATGAGCGGCGCAAATTTTTCCTCGTCCGGTTCGGCGGGGGAATTTATCAGCGGCTTGATTATGCTCACCAAACGGTCGGGGTCTTCGATGAACGATTTGGCGAAAATACAGTAGCAATTGTAGTCCGACTTCATTCCGTGCTTTGACATAAATGCGTCGAAATCCTCGGCGATTTGGGGAAAATCGCGGCATATTTTTTCGTACTTCTCCCCGTTCAGCACGGCGGCGGAAAGCTTTTCGTTTTCCCTGATTTTGTCCGCAAGAGCGGCAATGTCGCGGGTCACAACCACGGTTTTGTAGTCAAGGTTGCAGTAAAGGTCGTACGCCGTCAGGTCGGGAGAAATTTTTTTCAGCACCCGCTCAACGCCCCTGTTTGCCAGAACCCCGGGGAAAAGGGCGTACTTAAAACGTGCGTAGGCTATCTTCTGAATAAGCCTGTACGCCTGATTTATGTACTCGCCGCACTGCTCAAGCGAGAGCTTTTCAAAGGGCAGTTTCGCCATTTTGTCAACGCTTTCCTGATATTTTTCGAGGTAATGCCCGCACTTTTTTCGGCATGAGGAAAGGTCTCTCAATTCCTTTATCAGACCGAACGCCTTGAAAATTTTTCCGTTGATTTTTTTGTCGTTTGGCGGCAAGACCATAATTCCGTCACCGTCGATTTGAGGCTCCATTGAAATTAAAATTCCCACCTCGGAAAAAATCTGCGCTTTCTGATTGTTTACCGAACCGCAGAAACTGTGGTCGAGAGGCAGCTGCGCCACGGGCATTTTTTCCAAAAGAAACGCGAAATTCGCCTTAAGCGCGCCCGTGATTTTATTTTTGCTTATGTACTTTTCAATTTCCGTTTCGTCGATATTTTCCGTAAGCGTGGTAATCGCCCGCGCCTGCAAAATGTAGGCGTTTCCGCCCCGCACCGCCCACTCGATGTCCATGGGACAACCGTAGTAATTTTCCACGTCAACAGCCGCCCTGCAAAGGGTTTTCACTTCCTCGGCGGACAGGCAGAGAACTCCGCTTTTTTCGGGGGAAACGGGGACTTCCTTCGTGCCGTTTTCGGCGTAAATTATTTGAATTTCCTTGCTGCCGACTGTACTCGATTTTACCGTACCGTCCTTGCCGCAGATAAACGTGTCCGCCGTAACCTTGCCCGAAACCACAGCCTCGCCCAAACCGTACGAGGCGTTGAGCTGCATTTCGTCGCGGCTGTTGTTTACGGGGTTTGCGGTGAAAAGCACTCCCGCTTTTTCGCTTTCAACCATTTCCTGCACCACCACCGCGAGGGCGACGCTTTGCTGGTCGTACCCCTGTGTTTGACGGTAGCTCACCGCGCGGTTGCCCCAAAGGGAGGCGTAGCAGCGGATTATATTTTCGCAAAGGTCGTCAATTCCCACAACGTTCAGATAGGTTTCCTGCTGACCCGCAAAACTTGCGTCGGGGAGGTCCTCGGCAGTCGCGGAGGAACGCACCGCCACCCGCAGAGAGCTGTTCCCCGAATTTTCGCAAAGGGAACTGTAGCTTTGACTGATTTTTTCGCGCAGGGAAACGGGCATTTTTCCCGCCGTTATAAGTCCGCGGATTTTCTCCGCCGCCGCGAATAATTCCCGTTCGTCCGCGCCCGCGTTTTCCAGCAGCGCGGAAATTTCCCCGCCGATATTATTTTCCGCGAGAAAGCTGCGGTACGCCTCCGCCGTCACCACAAAGCCGGGAGGGACGTTCAGCCCCGCTCTTGTCATTTCGCCGAGGTTCGCGCCCTTTCCGCCCGCCGTCATAACGTCGTTTTTGCCTATTTCGTTAAATTTGCGTATCATAATTTTTCCCTCCGTTTTATTCAGATGTAATTTTTATTTTTCCACTTAAAAACCGCCAGCCTGTTATTTAAATTCGGCGCGGCAATACTGCCGACAATTCCCACAAAAGTGTATTTTTTCATTTCGTCCCAAAAGCTGTTTTCACGTACCAATTCAAGCCACGGGTCAAGGGGCAGCAAATCCTTTCCCGAACGCGTTCCCCAGCCGAATTTCGCGTTGGTGTTTTTTACCGTGTCGTGACGTTTTTCGTTCATCATTTTCGGGTGCATAAGTTCCGCCAAAATAAAACCTTTTTCAAAAGAATTGGTAATATTATTCAGAATTTTCTGCACCTGTTCCCTTGAAAAATACATCAAAAGCCCCTCGGCGATTATTATTGTAATTTCGCTTTTCGGGACTTTTTCCGTCCAGCCGCCGTCCAAAATATCCGCCGCAAGCATATGCTCTCTTTCGGTTTCGTCAAAAACTTTTTTCCGCACCTCGATCGAGTCGGGAAGATCGACGTTGTACCACTGTACAGTACCGTTATCAACCCGTGAAAAACGGTCGTCCAGTCCGCAGCCGATATTTACGCAAACTGCGCTCGGATATTTTTGCAGCAGATTTTTTACCTCGCGGTCAAACATAACCGTCCGCGCCACAACGCCCTCGTGGGAGAAAAATTTGTCGTAATTTTTTGTATCTATGGCAAGCGTTTCAATTATTTCAACCGCCTTTTTGTCGTGTATTCTGGCGTTTTTGCGCTTGCTCTCGGCGGCTCTCACCGCAAGGGGAATTAAAGCCGTTTCCTGAACGTCGCCAAGCTGTAAATTCATTTTTATCCCTCCGAAAATTTTATTTTTTCTGAAAATATAGCCGCGCGCTTTTCCGCCCGTACCGAGCCGTTCGGTGTGCAAAAAATCCGCGCCGGGCTTATTCATTATTTTAGTTAGATTAGACTAACTCATTGCCGAAACAAACGCCATTGCAATATTAGCAATAGCTAACCAATATTAGTATACAACACATATTTATTTTTGTCAATAGGTATGTGATTTTTTTACATATTTTTAATAATTTTGCCGAAAAAACGGCTGTACGAAAAGTACAGCCATAATTTTTCATAAAACAGGTTTTCGGCTTGCTGACAGGGTGAAAATGCGCTCTACGGTACGACAGGCTCTCTGTTCAACACTGTTTCTATGCACTCGGCGAGGGCCGCTTTTTCTTTTACGGGCTTGCCGGAATAGTGGTACATTAAGTATCTGGTATCCATAACTATTCCTTGTATTCTTTCATAGTGTTTTTTGTTGTTGCGCCAGTCTCCGACCGCCTCTCCTATGACGCCTGTATTTTCAGTTATATTGAAAAAATTCTTTGCTTTGTTAAACGGCATAATAAAAGCATTGAATATGGAATTTGCGTCTATGCCCATATATTTTTCGAGGTACTCGCCATATGTAATTTGTTTGCTGACGGACGAGGCATTCGGCAGGTGGCTCGATATGCCTGTCTGACCGTACTTGTAACATTTAGCGTCAAGGATATAATATTTTCCGTTATAAATCATTATCGTATCAGGCATAAGCGGGTGATTTTCACGATACTTGCCGTAATCAAGCAGCCATCTTGACCGTGGGAAATATTTTTCCTTATCACGCTCTCCGAATGCCTTGTCTATAATTTTTTCCCATACATGGTCGAAATCGTACGTTCCGAAATAGAATTGTCTGTCCGATGTTTTCTCTTCCATGTAATTAAGCATATCGAGCATTCCCTGAAACAGGGCTTTCTTTTTGTCATTGTTGGTATTGCCAAGTTTGGATATTACAATGGCTTTTGAGGTTTTAACGTCAGGGTGAGCTCCCGGTTTTTCCGCTTTTATGGGTGCATAAAGCCAGCCCAGACGTTCAAAAGCCTCAAAGACGCAATAGCGATTGATTTGAGTAATAAGATTTGTATCATTCTGTGCGCTTGTCCGCACCTCGTATTTTGTGTACACAAAAGAACTGACGCCATCATGTGTTTGAATGATAGGCATATGTTTTTTTGCCGTTCTTGACCAGCTCTGCTTTCCCGCTGCCGCAGTCTTATATGTCGGCTCGGTTTCAATGTAATACTTGCAGTTATTGTTTAAGAAATATTCGATAACTGTTCTGAAAGCATTTATCGGGAACTCTGCATGCTGCGGAGCTGCGAACTTGTTCAAAGCTAAAAGTCTTTCCTCTTTTGAGGTAAACTCAGACAGAACTTGAATTAAATGTCTGATATCCATTCTGATTTCAGCGTCCGTTTGCGGTAACTCATAGCCGATAGGAAAATAAACCATGGCATTTTCACTGTCAGCCTTTATTCCGACAAAGCGGTCGCCCTCCTCATTTGAATTGACATGGCAGTGTTTTTTTATATCATATTCTGTAATTGCTTTTGCCGAATCCATATCCACTTTTTCACCCCGCCTTTACTCATTATTATTGTCGCCCTGAAATGCGTTTCTGACATTATCCTTGAACATTTTAAACCTTTCGGAGCCTTTTGAGTACATAAAATCATGAATGATTTGTTCAAGGCTCTTGTATTCCGTACTTTCAAATGCGGTTTCACGATTAAATTTAAAAGCGTCGTCCCATAAGTATTTTATAACTTTTTCGGGGAAACGACGGTTCTGTTTCATTGCATCGCGTATTTCGGAAAGGCGGTTTTTTTCATCCGCGGTTAGCGCTCCTGCGCTTTCTTTTTTACGAAGCCCGTCATATTCGCCCGTGCTTAAATCTCCCATTCTCTCATCAAACCGTAAATCTCCGAGATGAACGAAATACACGCCCAGCCGTTTGTCCTCCGCAGCTGTCATGCCGATACGGTTGTTAACAACGATATTATTGATTTCGGTGCAGAAATTTTTCCATGTCACTCCCGTATCCAGAATAAGAGCGTCGGCAAACCTGAATTCCGCGTTGTCAAAACTGTTTTCGATTAGCCTCATTTCCCACCTGCGATGAAAAGCCGTATCAAGCGTAAACACATTTTGGTCGGACGTGTTCATTGTACCGATGATTGAGAGGTTTGAAGGGATGCGCACCTCGTCCTCGGCACGCTCTTTGCCGTACATAACTGCGGCAATATCCGTATTAATAATACCGTACTTGCTCGTGCCGATAGGGTAACCATCGTCATAATCACCGTTGATTTCATCTTTTCTTTCCAAAAGCTGAAACACCTCTCCGAAGATAGCGGGAGCGTTTCCCCTGTTGATTTCCTCAATAATGAGAAGATATTCTGTTTCGGGATTGTTATAAGCATCTCTCATGATTGCCGTGAACGGACCGGGTGTAAATTTATAGCTTACCTGACCGTCGGATACATTAGGTAAAATTTGACCTATAAAATCGGAATATGTATAATCGGGATAGAATACAAGTCTTACAGTCTTTGTATCCGGTTTGCGGTATTCGTGTTCAATGGTATAGCTTTTGCCGGAACCGGGAATTCCGTATAGAAGAGCGCTAACGCCGGATGATAATCTGCGGCTTTCCCTGTCATCAACGGTTTCCTTAATTTCAGTACTGTTTTCGCCGTTTTCTCCTTTAAACTTTTCAAGTTCAAACAACGACCTTGTAGAGCACAAAAAGCCGAGGTAATTATCTGTTGTAAAAATATCAGGATTTTGTTCAAAGATAAATACCTTTTCCGCAACTTCATCCAACTTATCGGGGTTTAGGGAAATTGAATTTTTGTCAATAATTAAAGTGTTTAACTGTTTGAGCGCCTGAATTAAACGGTTATCAAATTTCGCTTTGTATTGTTCAAAATTATTAACCGTGCTGCTTGGTTCCATTCGTAATAATTTTATTTGCAATAAGGTATCCAAGAAATTTTCAAACACCGTGGTTGTAGCTGCAAGATACCGATATTCCGTCATTGAAATTTGATATTTTCCGGTTGCGCGTCCGAGTTCTGTTAAAATCTTATAAAGCAGCATAACGGGGTAAAGCCTGTAATTTTGACGAACGCCATTATACTGTTCGTCAATTTGAGAGCTTATAAACATCTTTTCGATTTGTCTTTGAATTATATCGGCATATTTTTCGGTTTCTTCATAATTTCCGCTGCATCGGGAAGTAATTTCATCAAAAGTATCTGTAATAACAGCCTCATCATATTTTGAAGACACCATCATTATTAACCCGAAAAATGCCGCGACGCGCAAAGCTCGGTAGTTGTCCGAAATGTCCAAATCGGGCTTGACCTCGAGCAGCTTGGCTAATTCTTCGGAAATAAAATCCTGCAAATTGTTTTTAACATCAACAGACTTATATTTTTTCAAAAAAGATACAAGGTAGCAAAGACTGTAAAATGCAGTAGGCTGCTTTACCAAATACCAGCATTCGTAATCATTTGCATTCTCCAGCTCTTTAAGTTTTTTTTCAAGAACATTATTCATTTATTTTTCCTCCGTTTCTGTAATATTTCTTACCAGCCTTGCCAGGAAATAAGATACCTTAGGCGGCACGGCATTTCCGATTTGTTTGCAAATTGATGTTTTGCTGCCACAGAAAACAAAATCATCGGGGAAACTTTGTATTCTTGCCGCTTCTCGCGGGGTCAGCGTTCTGTTTTCGGCAGGATGAATAAATTTTCCGCCTGCCGGAGTGTCAAAACGGGTTGTGATTGTCGGCGCCTGTTCGTCCCGGCATAATCTGCCGTATGCGCCGCTGTGAACGGAATTTATTTTCTCATCTAAGGATGTATAATTATCGCCGTTATTTATTTTTTTCATTCTGCTGACAGCAACAGGAGAATGATTGGTTTGCGTGTGATTGCTGATAGTCTCGGACTCGCACGACAAATATTTTTGGTACTCGGTTTTTGCCTGCGGCGTATTGATAATTCCGTCAGATGAAGCCTTTCCGAGGTTTCCGATTGCGTCCCAAACTGTCACCGTGTCAAAGTATGCCGGATAATCTTTTTTTATTTCCCGCACTGTCTTGTCCCATACGTCACAAAAATTTACGTCCTTAATTTTTGTACCGATAATAATTAACCGTTCCCTCTTTTGAGGAATTCCGAATTCCACGGTTTTTATTACCCTGTAATGTACATTGTACGCCTCGCCTCCCAAAATCTCCGGATTTGAAAACAGTCCGATTATTTCTTCAAAGATTTTTCCGCCTTGCATGGTAAGCATGCCTTTTACATTCTCTATAAGGAAAACCTTTGGCTGCACGGCTTTTACCACATTAAAGTAATTTTTGAAAAGATAATTTCTCGAATCATCAATAAAACCGTGCCGTATTCTTGCCCCCGCCATAGAAAAACCCTGACATGGGGGACCGCCGATAATTACATCGGCGTCGCCTTTCCTAAACACCCCCGAGCAGTCAACGTTTTTAATATCATCTACTATAACGTCAACCTCCGGGTGGTTCATCTTATATGTGTTTGCTATAGAAACGTCAAATTCTACCGCCTTAATGACTTCATAACCGTCTTTTATAAATCCCAGCGAAAGACCGCCGCATCCCGCAAATAAATCTATTACTTTCATTTTGCTCCTCCACTTACCCGATAGCGATAGGCAAAGTTTTTTATGTATAAATTTTCAGCGTCGGTTAAACCGTATAATGCGTTAATATAATCATCAATATCATGTATTTCCTCTGCGCAAGACCTATGTTTATATTCGTAATCTGTCTGTTTTGTTCCGACATACAGTTTGGTTTCTTCCAATCTGTTTTCAAGCGCTGCCGCCAGTTTTTCAGCGGTCTCAAAATTATCCAATTCAGGAACATTGAAACCTTGCAATTCTTTTTTTGTAATGTGCCAGCAATCGGAAACGCATATCCAGTACCACCAGAATAAAGATGAATTAATCAGACAGAAAAAATAATTCGCAATACCTGCACTGTCGAATTTAAACTGCTTATATTCAGCACCATGATGAACTCTTCTGAACGCTTTTATCCAGAATGCAGCGCGCATATTAAGGTACACACTCTCTGTACCATATCCTTGAAGACCCGCAAGATTTTTATGATTTTCAAGGCTCTGTATTTTTTTATATATTTCTGTATCGACAGTATTTCCCAATTTAGGAATAAATTCGTTTGCGGCAAAATTGTTTTTTACCGCCTCGGTGTGATTGAAAAGATTTTCCCTCTCTTCCTTATACCAATAACGGTAATTACCCGTAAATACTCTTTTAGCGCACTTTCGCTTTTTGGCGATTAAAATGCAGAGCTTTTGGTGTACCGATTTAAACAAACAATCGGGTCTGTCCGAGTAGCTGAAAATGAATTGCTCAGGTACACTAAAAAACAAATCGTTTCTGACAGACTGCATTCTCGGAGTTGAAACATATGAAAGAGGTATCACAAACCCCAATGCTCCGTTGTCGTTCAGCATTTCGGCAGAATTCATTAAAACATTAGCGTATACATTGCCATATTTTTTTGATAGATTTAAATTGCATTTGCTGTCCTCAATAAAAGGCGGATTGCCAATTATCAAGTCAAATTTCCGTCCCAAATCGGGAGTATTGGAAATGAAATCTTTATTTGTAAAGTTATTGTTAAGTGCGCCGACGATTTCGCTGCATCTGTTCAGCCCATATCGTTTGACTGCGCACAAATATAAACGTATTTTAGATATAGCGGTGGATTCCGAATTTGTATCGTTGCCAAAAACGGTAGATACTACCTTCCGTACTTCTTTTCCTGATACCTTTTCAATATTATTATCAAGCAAATCAAACTTTATATTGAGTGCGGCAAGCAAAAACTCTCCGGTGCCGCAAGTCGGGTCCAATACCAATTTTGCAGTACAGCATGAATTATATGGGATACCGCTTAAATCCATAACGTGAAATCTGTTAACTTCAAGCTTGTCAAAAACCGATTTGATACTATTCTCAACGATAAAACGCACGACATCGCCGGGCGTATAATAAATCCCTTTGCTTTTTTTGACAGCCTCTTTTTCATTTTCATTCAAAGTCGCCAAAATTGCCTGTAAATTTTCATATGAGCGACCGTTGCCCGCGGATCCGCTGAAATAAAAAAAATTAGTTCCCGAGAGCGATAATAAATCTTTTTCTATCCTTTTCAGGTCTTCGCCTTTATATTTTAATCCAAGATATGTATAAGCCCCATCAAGAGCCTCGGACAGCATATTGCTTGCTTTATCACTCATCATTAATTCCTACTTTCCGCTTTTTCCTTTGTAAATTGCACCTTGCTTGTCTCTTTTTATCTATAGGTTTAACACCTAAAATGGTCGGCGGTATCTTAAGTACCGAACCATTTTTCATTCATTTTTATGCGGACACAACAATCCATTATACATTATACCACATTTTCGTTATAAAGTCAAGCGGTTTTTTACAGCGACATAACAGTCTCTTCTCTTTTCATAAAAATAAAGCGCAAAACCACCCATAGATAATTTTGCGCTTTTTAAATTGCTTGATTATTGTTTTTAGTTGTTTGCAAGCTTTAACTATGTGTCACAATAAGTGTTCAGGCTCAGCCCGCTTAATTGTTGATAAGTTTATCCTCATCACTCCAGCTGTAAAGCTTTCTTATCTCCGCGCCGACTTTCTCGGACTCGTGCTCGGATGCGAGCTTTCTCATAGCCTTGAAGTGTACCTGCGAGCCCGCGTCGGACATATCAAGCAGGAACTCTTTCGCAAAAGAGCCGTCCTGAATATCGGAAAGTACCTTTTTCATTGCCTTTTTGGTCTCTTCCGTGATAATCTTCGGACCTGTTACATAGTCGCCGTACTCCGCCGTGTTGGAAATTGAATACCGCATTCCCGCAAAGCCCGACTGGTAAATAAGGTCGACGATAAGTTTCATCTCGTGGATACACTCGAAGTAAGCGTTTCTCGGGTCGTAACCTGCCTCGCAAAGGGTCTCAAAGCCCGCCTGCATAAGGGCGCACACGCCGCCGCAGAGTACAGCCTGTTCGCCGAAAAGGTCTGTCTCGGTTTCGGTGCGGAATGTGGTTTCAAGCACGCCCGCTCTCGCGCCGCCGATACCCAAAGCGTACGCAAGACCGATGTCGGTGGCGTCGCCGGTAGCGTCCTGCTCAACCGCGATAAGGCAAGGCACGCCCTTGCCCGCCTGGTACTCACTTCTAACGGTGTGACCGGGTCCCTTGGGGGCTATCATGATAACGTTGACGTTCTTGGGGGGAACGATACAGCCGAAGTGAATGTTAAAGCCGTGGGCGAACGCGAGGGTTTTTCCCTCGGTAAGGTTGGGCGCGATTTCCTCTTTGTAAAGTTTAGCCTGTTTCTCGTCGGGGATAAGGATCATGATAACGTCCGCAGCCTTTGCAGCCTCGGCGACGGAAAGGACTTTCAGACCCTGCGATTCCGCCTTAGCTTTGGATTTTGAACCCTCGTAAAGTCCCACAACAACGTTTACGCCGCTGTCCTTAAGGTTGAGGGCGTGAGCGTGACCCTGCGAGCCGTAGCCGATTATAGCCACGGTTTTGCCGTCCAGTCTGCCCAGATCGCAGTCGCTTTGGTAATAGATTTTGTTTGCCATTTTTTTACTCCTCCAATTAGAATTTTTTATTGACAGAGAAAGGGGATTTAACATATTCTTTCTCTTAATTATAAACTGTGTGATTTAAACCGTAGGGCGGGGGCTTGCTCCCGCCTGTCGGTATTAGGCAGGAGCAAGCCCCTGCCCTACAGTAATATTATTTTTTAATGGTCTCAGCACCCTTTTGTATCGCAATAACCCCCGTCCGCACAATCTCCTTGACCCCGTAAGGACGTATCAGCTCCTCAAACCGCGCCAAATGCACCGTCGTGTCGGAAATCTCGATAGTCATGGTGTTGGGGGAAATGTCGATGATTTTCGCCCCCATTATCTCGCAGATAGTAAGTATTTCGCTGCGCTGCTGGGGATTTGCGTTTATCTTGATAAGCTGAAGTTCCCGGGAGAGCAGCTCGTTTTCGGGCAGCGCCTTGACTTTCAGCGTGTCGATGAGCTTGTTTAACTGCTTTTCAAGCTGTTCCACCGTGTGCTCGTCGCCCTCGGCAACTATGGTTATGCGGGAAATCTGCGGGTCGTCCGTTTCGCCCACCGCAAGGCTGTCAATGTTGAACCCCCGTCTGGAGAAAAGCCCCGAAATTCTCGACAGCACACCCGCGTGGTTTTCAACTAAAATAGATATGGTATGTTTCATTGCCAAAAACTCCTTTTTCCTCTATTTTACCACACTTTTGGATATGCGTAAAATATATATTTTTTATGTGCAGTATAACCTCAGGTTATAGAGTGGTTTCATTCCGCCAAACGTTGCACTCCAATAAATACGCCTCTTTAGACCCGCACAAATTGTTAATTGCCGCCTCAGCCTCCGACATTGTAACGACCCTCTCGGCGTTTATGCCGTACGCTTTGGCAAGCGCCACAAAATCGGGGTTTCCGTCGGCTATGTGCACCGCCGTCTGATTGTCGCTGTACAGGTTCGTTTGCAGTTCCCGCACCATTCCCAGGCGGTTGTTACGCATAATTATTATTTTTATGGGAATTTTTTCCTGCACAATTGTGGCAAGCTCCATCATCTGCATTTGGAAAGAGCCGTCCCCGCAAATCGCCACAACCTCGCTGTCGGGGGAGGCAAACTTCGCGCCCACCGCCGCTGGAATGGAGTACCCCATAGTACCCATGCCGCCGCTGGTCAGGAAACGCCCGCCTTTAAATTGGAAATTATTGCAAGTCCAAATCTGATTTTGCCCCACGTCCGCCACGCAGACCGTGTTTTCGGGGAGCTTTGCCGAAAGCTTTCGTATAAACATTTTCGGGTTGACGTACCCCTCGGTTTCGTCCTCTTTCGGGACGGTGTTCTTAACCTCGGAAAGCTCCGCAAGCCAGTCCGCCCGCTCGGCGTTGTCGAAATTGGAAATAAGTTCCGCAAGAATATTTTTGCAGTCCCCCACAAGAGGAATGTCAACATGGATATTTTTGCCAATTTCCGCAGGGTCAACGTCTATATGAATAATTTTGGTAGTTTCTGCCAAAAACTTGGGGGAACGGACAGCCCTGTCCCCAACCCGCGCGCCGATAAGCAGCATTGTGTCGCACTTTGAAACAGCCTCGTTAGCGGTGCGTACGCCGTGCATGCCCAGCATGCCCATGTAGAGCGGGTGCGCCGTGGGAAAAATTCCCAGACCCATCATTGTGGAAACAACGGGGATTTTGGTTTTCTCGGCAAACTCGCGGAGTTCCGCCGCCGCGTCCGCCGAAATAACCCCGCCCCCCGCGCAGATAAGGGGTCTTTCGGAGTTTTTCAAAGCCTCGCAGACCTTT
>JAMPDU010000091.1 GCA_023665505.1 Ruminococcus sp. | reverse complement strand
AATGTGGTCGCAGTTATTGACAATTGTAAGTGCCTCAGCGTAGGAATACATGCTCTCCAATTGCGTCATACTCTGCAAAATTAGGCTCACAGAAATATCGCGGGAACGAATTGTGGAGATAATCTTGTCAAAGTCGGGGATTTCCCCGCTTGCCGCGAAATCATCCATAATAATTCTCACAGGGACTTTCAACCGCCCGCCGGTGTTTAAATCCGCAAGGCTGCAAAGAATTTGCAAAGCCTGCGTGTAGAACACATTGATGAGGTTATCGAACGTCCTGTCAGTATCGCTGACGTTCAGGAACAAAGCCGTTTTCTCCGTACCAAGTCTTGAAATGTCAAAGCTTTTGGGGTTTTCGAAAATTGTCCGAGCCTCTTCAAAGTCGAAAGGTTCAAGGGCACGATTAGCGAACTCCACAATACTCGACCACATTTTATCCGCGCCCATTGCACAGCAAGTTTTGGCGTACTTTTTGGCGACGAACGTGTTGGGGTGGGTTTCAACCCACTGTATGAACGAGAGCTTGCCGTTCGGCTTTATGAACCTTGTGTGTAAGTTGCAAATTAACTTTGAAACAGATTTTATTTAAAAAATACTTGACATCGACGGCAAAGTTGTGGTACAATATATTTATACTCTCAGTGCGGCAGGTTAAAACTTTTCGCATCTTAAATTGGTCGGAATGTTCGGTACACATATGATATCTTTGGAGGAGTTAAAATGAACAAATATGAAGAACTGCTTATTGAATTGGAAAGTAAAATTGGAAGCGACAATTTTTGGAGTTACGAAGATAATATTGTCGAACAATTGTCAAAATATTATTCTTCTGATGAATTGTTAGTACCTGTTTTTCAGCTAATGGAAAAATATCCTTTAATTGATTGGGGTATGCCGGGAGCATTTGTTCATCTTTTAGAATCCGCCGACAACAGTTTATACTCTCAATGTCTGTTAGAATCATTGAACAGACAGCCCACAATGCACACAGTTTGGATGCTTAACAGACAATTAAATGCTGCTGATGAACCTGAAAAAATCAAGTATATAACAGTAATGCAAGATATAGTTGATAATAATGATTTGCCGGTTGAAATTCGTAATTCAGCTAAAAGCTTTCTTGATTATCAAAACAAAAATGTTTCCGGCGTGTCATCATGCAGTAACAGTATGTCGCTTTCGGATATTTTTAACACATTTACATTAATTCATAAAAAGAAAAAATAATATTTAAATAATTTTATTTCGGCTTTTGAATAGCAGAAATTAATGGTTGTAATTTTTAATTTTGAAAACACACTTGACAATTGTAGCAAGCTCGTTGATGTTAAAATTGTTGTAACAAAAATCCGCTAAACAGTCCACAAAAATGGACTTGATAATCGTGCAATTACCCTCAATTCCCTCGGTGTACAAATCTATATCATAGCAGGGAATCTAGCTTGCAAACAAGTACCCCGAAGTTTCGGTTAAAATGCCGCCAATCGTCGTAAAATCGGTGATTTCATACAGCGCGTAATGCTTTGCCAACAAGCAAATATTTGAGTAAATTTCAGAGTATTTGTCGGTGCAAAATTTGCGATTTAAAAATTCCGTCAGACGTTTAACCGGAATTGCCATAAAAAGCTCCGCCCAAGGCAAATTCAAAAAATACACGTTATTCCGCAAATCTTTCATGTAATTTAAAATAATTATGTGTGAATTGCGGTACGTATTTTCAAAAAATTTTATTGTGCAGAGCAAGTCCGAAAGCGTCAGCAAATTGGTGTAACCTGCGCCGTTGCATTGAAGTTCGATATTGCCCAAACTTTGAATAATGTTATTTGAAAGCGTTTGAATTTGATATTTTTTAGGTACAATATTTGAAATTTCCTCAACGGTATAATCGAGAAAATGTTCGAGAATTTGCTCAATATCTTCAAACCTATCGACATACCCCAAATCGCTAATCCTCATTAATTTGTCAATCTGTTTTGACATAAAATCCTCCTTTTTCAAAAAATTCTTTCATAATCAATTTTCCTGTCCTCCATAACAACTTCCATGCAAATTACGTATTTCCAAAGAACCGAGCAAAAAGCGCGGTGCGATTTCATCTGCATTTCCGCAATATTGGGATTGGGGTCGGTGCAAACCGCGTCGGAACGCCTTAAAAACCATTTAACGAAAAAATCGGAGATTTTGTACAAAAAAGGAAAACTTTCAATGTCCTTTTCATCAAATTTCCGCTTTACAAGCTGCAACATCGAACCGCAGGCGTTGGTTGTTGGGAACGCAAAATTTTCGTTATATTCGTTGTAAACCGTGTGTTTTGTGAGCTTGTTTTGAGCAATTTTTCGCAAACGTTTAGCTTGTGCGCCGAGCGTATCAAACAGCCCGCTTAATTCGGCATTATCAGCGTGAAAATCCCGAATTTGCGCCCGCAGGAATTTTAAAATGTGGTAAATATCGCGGCAGGTCGAGCGCTTGTTTGCCGTGTAATTTTCGGCAAGCTCAACCGCCGCTGTACAGGCATTTATGAGTGTTTTTGTAGTATACATATTTTTCTCCTTTCAATTAAACGACATTTCGTCGTATTCGATTTTTTCAGACTGCATTGCGATTTCAAGCCAGCCGACGTTACGGCAGATTTCAATTGCAAGCTTAAAAAGCGCCTTGTGAACGGTGTCGGAATTGGAGTTGACCGAATTGGAATATTCCAAAAGGCGGTGCATATACAAAGCGGCGACTTGGTGCAATTTCTGAAAATCCTCAAAGGATTTTTCTTCCATAGTGTTGCATATTAGCCGAATAATCGAACCGTGAGCGTTCTTGAGTGGCAATGAAATTTCTTTCGTTTCTATACCACAGTCGAGTACAACAATGCTTTCAAAAAGATTTTCACCAGCCAGCTTTTCAAGCTTTTCAGAACAGATGCAGAGCCTATCCAACAGTTTGTCAAGTGAAACGTCTTTTTGAGGATATTCCTTGATTGAAGTACGTGCAAGTCTTAACAGGTGATAAATGTTGCTGCGTGCGGACGTGTCCTCAGCATACTTGTCGGTAAGCGCAATCAACGCTGTGCAGGCTTTTTCGAGAATTTTAATCTCGTACAAGTTAATCATTCCTTTCAAATTTTGCGGACTGAATTTTGCCAGTCCAAATGCTTTCGGACATACAAAAAGCGCACATCTTTTGAAATGTGCGCTGATGTATGCGGTGCAGTTTTGCTATGTCATAATTTCACCTCTTTCTAAGATTTTTTGACTAACCCACCCGTGGCGTAAATCGCCGTACCCACCCTCTTAGTATTTCATAGAATATCAGCTCCTTGGCAATTATTAGCAGTATAATTTTTTACTGCTTTAACCCCACCCCGAGGCGGCGCAAGCCGACTACTTTGGCTACCCGTCTAAACCCGCAAGACAACTTTAATAAGTTAATGTCTTAAATCAAGGGCTTGACAAAAAAACGATACTGTGGTAAACTATACTATAAGTTATCACAGTATCGCGATTTTTCCCGAGACAGCTTGAACTGTCTTATATCAGGGACGATTTGTTTGCTGTAAATCTTGATATGCAGAGATATGCCATTATTGAAATTGGTCTTCGATTGGCACTTGAAAGGTAGAAAACTTTACGAAAATTTTCGAAAAGACACAGTAAAATACAATAATCGCACAGGTGAGAGGTAAATCAAATGGCTTAAAATCGTCATTTGTTTGGACTTCACTAAAAACCGGAAAAGTAAGGTAAATAATTATTAATTATTAATTAAAAAAAACGAGGTACTGAAAAATGAACATAATCATAGTAGGCTGCGGCAAGGTCGGTCAGGCTTTGGCGGAGCAGCTTAACGAGGAGGACAACAACGTCACGGTTATTGACGTTGACAGGAAAATTGTGGAATCCGTGGCGAGCCGTTTCGACGTTATGGGCGTGGCGGGAAACGGCGCGACCCACGTGGTTCAGCAAGAGGCGGGCATTACCCGCGCGGATTTGCTCATAGCGGTAACAGGTTCGGACGAGCTGAATTTGCTCTGCTGCCTTATCGCGAAAAAGGCGGGCAAGTGCAAAACCATTGCCCGGGTGAGAAGTCCGCAGTATAACAACGAAACACCTTTTCTGAAAGACGAGCTGGGTCTGGCAATGGTTATAAACCCCGAGTTCGCGGCGGCGGCGGAAATCGCCCGTATTCTCCGTTTCCCCTCGGCGATTAAGATTGACACCTTTGCCAAGGGACGGCTGGAGATACTGAAATTCCGCCTGCCCGAAAACAGCCCGCTGGCAGGGTGCGCCGTCAAGGACATCAACGCAAAGTTCAACAGCGATATTCTCGTCTGCACCGTCGAGCGGGGCGACGAGGCGTACATTGCTTACGGCGATTTCGTTTTCGAGGAAAAGGACGTTATCTCCATAGTCGCCTCGCCCCGAAAAGCCCACGATTTTTTCCGCAAGATAAAGTATAAGACCAACTCCGTCAAGGACGTTATGATTGTGGGCGGCGGCGAAATAGGGCACTACCTCTGCGAAATACTGCTCCGTTCGGCGGCGGTGAACGTCAAGCTCATCGAAAAGAACACCGCCCGCTGCGAAGAGCTTGCGGACTTGATGAAAGACGTGGTGGTAATAAACGGGGACGCCTCCGACCAGGACGTGCTCATTGAGGCGGGGCTTGAAAATTCGGGAGCGTTCGTTGCCCTTACAAACCTTGACGAGGAAAATATCCTGCTGTCGCTGTTCGCAAAAAGCGTGTCAAACTTAAAGCTGATTACCAAAATAAACCGTATTGATTTCGGGGACGTCATCAACCACCTCGATTTGGATACCATAATTTACCCCAAAAATATTACCTCGGAAACCATTATACGGTACGTCCGCGCCATGAAAAACACCATGGGCAGCAACGTCGAGACGCTGTACAACATCATCAAGGGCAAGGTCGAGGCGGCGGAATTTATCATAAAAGAAGATTCCCCCATTGCGGACATTCCCCTTATGGAAATGAAATTCAAAGAGGGTGTGCTGGTGGCGGCGATACTCCGTGAGAGAAAGGTTATAATCCCTCACGGTCAGGACGTTATCAGGGCGGGGGACAATGTGGTAATTGTTTCCAACCACCTTGCTCTTCACGATATTACCGATATTCTCAAATAAAGGACAGGATTAAGCAATGAACTTTAAAATGATAGCCTACATCTTGGGCTGGATACTTATTTTCGAGGCAATTTTTATGGCTGTACCCCTTGTGACGGCGGTTTGTTTCGGCGAAAACGAGTTTTGGTACTTTCTGCTGACGGCGGGTTTCTGCCTGTTTGCGGGGTGGCTGATGATACGCAAAAAGCCTGAGCGAAAGGAGCTTTACTCCCGTGAGGGAAACGTGATAGTGGCGTTCAGCTGGATATGGCTAAGTATTTTCGGCGCGCTGCCGTTCTGTATTTCGGGGGTGATACCTTCCTATCTGGACGCGCTTTTCGAGACGGTTTCGGGGTTCACCACAACCGGCGCGAGTATTCTCTCCGAGGTGGAAAGCCTGCCGAAATCCATGCTTATGTGGCGCAGCTTTACCCACTGGGTTGGGGGAATGGGGGTGCTGGTGTTTATAATGGCGTTCCTGCCGCTGTCGGGGGCGCAGAATATGCACATCATGAAAGCGGAAAGCCCCGGACCCTCCGTCAGCAAGCTTGTGCCGAGGGTGAAGAGTACGGCTTTGCTGCTGTACAAAATATATTTTGTACTTACTTTTTTGGAATTTATTGTGCTGCTAATCTGCGGCATGTCGGTTTTCGAGGCTTTGAACACGGCTTTCGCCACTGCGGGAACGGGAGGTTTCGGTGTACGCAACGACAGCATGGGCAGCTTTTCCCCCGCGGTGCAGATAGCGGTAACGGTGTTTATGGTGCTTTTTTCCATAAATTTTAATTCCTACTTTTTCCTCATCAGCGGCAAGATTAAAGAGGCTTTCAACGCCGAGGTCTGCGCCTTTTTGGTAATTGTCGCCGCCGTTACGGGAATAATCACCTTTAACATAAAGGGGCTTTTTTCAAGCACGGGAGAGGCTTTGCGGCACTCGGCGTTTGCGGTGTCCTCGCTTATCTCCACCACCGGGTTCGGCACGGCGGACTTCAACCTGTGGCCCGAATTATCGAGGACGCTGCTGGTATTGGTGATGTTCATAGGGGCGTGCGCGGGCAGCACCGGGGGCGGAATGAAAGTGTCGAGAATACTGATTTTATTCAAGAGCATGCACAAGGAGCTGCTGGCGATAGTCCACCCGAAACAGGTTAAGAAGATAAAGCTGAATTCCCACACAATCGAGCACGACGTGGTGCGTGGCGTAAACGTGTTTATGGTGGCGTACCTGATGACGTTTATCATTTCGCTGGTGCTGATTTCGTTTGACAATCACGACTTGATAACGAATTTCACCGCGGTTGCGGCGGCGGTAAACAATATAGGTCCCGGCTTGGAGCTTGTGGGACCAACGGAGAATTTCGGATTTTTCTCCGCCCCGGCAAAGGTCGTGCTGATATTCGATATGCTTGCGGGGAGGCTTGAGCTGTTCCCGATGCTGCTGCTGTTTACGCCGTCGACTTGGAAAAAGTAGGTGGCGGGTAAAAACGCGGACTTTACCGAAAAAAGGCAAAGCCCGCGTTTTTTAAGCTCATTAAAATTCGTGCCGAAATTACGGGCATTTTCCGCCTCTTCCGCGCGCTCACCTCCCCGTCCCAAAAAGAATATTCAAGTCCCGCCTCAAGCTTTTCAAGCTCTGTCATAATTTAACAACTCCTTTTTATCGTTTTGATTTTGATACAGTACCGTTCCTCTTATGCGCAAATAAGCGCAAAGCAAGAATATCAGCATGATCGTCCAGGTTATCGGCTCTGTAATGCTCGTGCCGAAAAATCCAAGCCTCGGTATCAAAAACGCCGCCGAAAGAATTTTCATACCAAGCTCAAGACAGCTCGATGCAATGGGAGCAATTTTTTTGCCCATAGCCTGCATCGCCGTCCGCAGCGCAAGCAGACAGCCCAGCACGGGGAAAAAGGACAAGTGCCACCGCAGGCTCATCACCGCGTTTTTTATTATAAAACTGTCCTCCGTACCAGTCGTAAATCGGACGAGTACTCCGCCGAAAGCGTATATTATTCCGCAGGCGAAAAACGCCCAGATTATTTCCATTAAAAGCACCCGACCGAGAGCGAATTTTATTCTTGATTTTTTTCCCGCGCCCCAGTTCTGTCCTATAAAGGTTGAGGACGCGGTTGAAATTGTGACGAAAGGCTGCATCATAATGCTGATGATACGCCGCGACGCCGTGTGCGCCGAAATAATTATTTCGCCCAGTTCGTTGTTGGCACGCTGAAAAATTACCGAACCGAAATCCACCAAGCAAAGCATTAATCCCATTGCAATGCCCTGTGAAAGAAGTTCCGAAAGCGTTTTTGCGGGTACGCGCAAATCCCCGCGGTTCGGCAGAATTGAGCGGTATTTTTTGAAAACATACACGCCGCACATCGCCGCCGAAATCGTCTGCGCTATGACCGTGGCGAAAGCCGCCCCCGATATTCCCATATTTAAAACCGCAACAAAAATTACGTCCAAAAAAATATTTAAAACCGAGGAAATTATCAGAAAAAACAGCGGCGCGCGGCTGTTCCCCACCGCTCTTAAAATGCCCGCGAACATATTGTAGCAAACGGTTGCCGCCATTCCCGCGCATATGACGAAAATGTAGCTGTACGCCTCGCCGAAAATCGCCTCGGGGGTGTTCATAAACCGCATAAGCGGCTTTAAAAAAACAAGCGAAAAAACCGTTAAAAGCAGCGCGGCAATAATGTCCAGCCTTATCATTCCGCCAACCGTCTGTTTTAAATTTTTTTCATCGTGCGCTCCGAAACGCTGAGTAACGACTATGGCGTAACCGTTGTTAAGTCCAGACGCGAAATTTATCAGCAGCCCGTACAGCGAGGAAGTCGCGCCTATAGCGGCAATAGCGTTGTCGCCGAGGGTGTACCCCGCAATCATCGTGTCAACCATACTGTAAACCTGCTGGAAAATATTGCCGATAAAAAGCGGTACGGCAAAGGCTAAAATCAGCCTCACAGGGTCTCCCGCCGTCATATCCGTGACCCGCATTGTATTTTTTTGCATTGTTTCCGTTCCTTTCTTTTATTTTGAAATTATTTTATCACGGTTTTGGGCAAAAATATTGCATAATCATTGTATTTGTGGTATAATGATTATGCAATTATTTTTATTTTAATAAAATTTTGAAAAACGGTACGGCAAATATTTTTACTGATTTAGTGGGAAAGTATTGCAAAACTATTGTATTTACGGTAAAATTATTGTATAATTAATAATTAATAATTAATAATTATTAATAAACTGTTATTTGTGCATTAAACCGTATACATACCAAATCTCGGCAATTATTAATTAATTAACAATTAAAACCAATTAAAAATTAGGGAAAAGAAAAACCGTTCTCCCGAAAATTATTAATTATTAATTATTAATTATTAATTAATTTATTCCATCGGAATATCCATCAGCCTCTCCGCCGTGCCGTCCTTAATCATATCCAGCATGTGGGGGACTATATCCGGGTCAAACTGCGTTCCCTTGCCGCCCTCAAGCTCCGACTCGATGTAATCCTTGCTTAACGGCTTTCTGTAGCACCTTTCGCTGGACATGGCGTCGTAGGTGTCCGCAACGCCGATAATCCGCGCCACAAGCGGGATTTCCTCCCCCGCTATGCCCTCGCAGTAGCCGCCGCCCTCGTACCGTTCGTGGTGGTACTTCGCTCCCTCGGCAATTCCCTTTAGTGCGGTAAAGTTTTTCAGTATCTCCGCGCCGATTTTCGGGTGGGTCTGAATGACCTCCCGCTCCTCGGGGTTCAGCTTTCCCGGCTTGTTTAGAATATGGTCGGGAATTCCTATCTTCCCGATGTCGTGGAGCAAAGCCACATAGTAAATATGCTCCTGCTCCTCGGGGGACATTCCCATACGTCTCGCAAGCTCCCGTGAGTACCGCGCCACCCGTATGGAGTGACCGTTTGTGTACTTGTCCTTGGCGTCGATAGTGCCCGCAAACGTCAGCAGAGACTGCTCCAAAATGTCTTGGTACTCCCTCTGTCTGCGCCTTGCGATTTTGACTTTAGCCGCCGATATGGGCGTTATCGAACCCATTGCCGCAGCCGCTACTAAGAACACCGCCGCTACCCAAAATATGGGGTGCTCGGTGATTTTCTTTTCCTTGACGATTTCTATACCGCACGTATTTCCCGCCGCGGCATCTGTCATGTTTGACGGGTCGGTAACTCTTATGCTGAATTTGTACTTCCCGCCGCTTAAATTTGTGTAGCTGACGGAATCGCTCTTCACCTCTCCCGCGGAAATTTCCTTTTCGTCGAAACCGTCCAGCATATAGCCTATGCCGAACCGCGTCGTGTCGGTGTAGGACAGCGCCGCGAAATTCACCGTGATACGCTGCGCGCCGCTTGAAACCGTTACGGTATCGGCAGGGTTGTCGTACACCGTACCGTCAACAACAATGCTTGTTATAATGACTTTCGGCAGCTCGTTCTCGGGGGCGGTAAACCCGAACACGCTTATGCCGTTCCGCGTTGCCAGGTAAAGCTCCCCGCCTGTCAGACAGTGCCAGGTATTGGCGTTCAGCGACCCCGACAGACCGTACTCAAAGCCGTATGTGACGGGTTCTCCCGTTCCCCCGCCCAGCAAATCCTCTCGGTTGACGGCAAGTATGCCGTTATTCTGCAAAAGCCAAAGCCTGCCGTCTGTCAAATAAAAATCGAAAATACTGCCCGGACCTTTTTCAAGGTTCTCCAGTTTTCGGAAAGACCCGTCTTTCATGTAGTACAGGCTGCTGCCCGCGCTTATGAAGTACCCCTCGCCGCCGTCTTTCAGCATTCGCAGCACAACGCCCTCGTTCAAGCCGTCCTCAAAGCTGTGGGAAACTACCTCTCCCCCCGCCTTGACCTCGTAAATTCCCCCGCCGTCGCTGCCCGCAAGCACCGAGCCGCTGTCCGTTTCAAGAAGAGACAGTATGGCGGGGTACTCAAAATCCGTGAAACTTCTGACTTCTCCGTCCTCGATAAAGCTGAGACCGTTCTGCGTACCAACGGTTATCGTGCCGTCCGCAAGCTCCAAAAGCACCCTCGCCCTGTCCCCCGCAAGACCGTCCTCGCTGCTGTACACCGTCGTTTCGCCGCTTGACGGGTCGTACATGATAACGGGCTTGTCGGAGTAACTCGCCGTCCAAATTCTGCCCTTGCTGTCGGCGATAATGTGCCGTACCCTAATGCCCTCAAGCAGGTCGGTCAAAGGGCAGTCCTGCCTTTGCCAGTCCTCGCCGCAGACTATCACGCCGCTGTCAGTGCCGATATATTTCACGCCGCCGCTTACCGTGACGGCGTTTAAGGTCACGTCCTCCAAACCCGCCGCGGCGTTTGGGGTCGAGTAGCACCCCACCGAGTACCGCACTATACCCTCGCTTGTGGAGGCGAGCCAAATGTTGCCCTCATAGTCGATATACGCGCTGTTCAGGGACTCCGCCCCCTCGCTCTCGCCGATTTCTTTCACCGACCCGTCGGGGCAGATTATACCGAACCCGTGCAAGCCGCTGACCGTCACCGTTCCGTCTTTCATCATACGCATGCTGTTGTGGGTGGAAACATTTTCAAAGGTAAAAATTTCCGTCTCAAAGCCGTCCGTCAAGTCCTCGCTTGCAAAGCCGACACGCGCCGCCTCGGTGTTCGCGCTGCCGAGCCAAACGTCCCCGTCTGCCCCTGCCGCAAGGCTGTAGACCGTTTCCCCCTCGCCGAAAAAAACCTCTCCGGAAATAATCCCCTCGAGTTTGCCGTCTTTGATAACGGCGCACCCGCCCGAGCTTTCCGCGCCCCAAACCCTGCCGAATTTGTCTGCCGCAACGCTGTACACCGTCTGCCCCGTAAGCTCGGGGATATTGTACACCGTCATCACGCCGTCGCGAATTTCGGCTATACCCGAGTTTGAGCAAGCGTAAATAACGCCGTCCGCCCCCTCGGCAAAGCCTCTCACGCAAAGGAAATTGTCCCGGGGCTGCCCCTCGGGCTGGGAAATCTCGCCGCCGCCGTACACAAAAACCCCCGCGTCGTTAGTGCCGATCCAAAGCCTGCCCGAGCTGTCCTCGAACATCATGCGCACCGAGGACGATGGGAGAATGCCCTCGGAGCTGAAATTGCGGAATTCCGTGCCGTCATAGCGGATAAGTCCGCCGTAACTGCCCACCCAAACGTAGCCGTCCGAGGTTTGGAGCACGTCGTTAGCCTCCCCCGTGGGGAGACCGTTCCGCTCGTTGAAAACCGTCCGGACATATGGGAGTTCCTCGGCGGAAACAGTATTTACAAAGAATATCGCAAAGATTGCCAAAACAACAGGAAATGCCAAAAACTTCCTAATCACATTGCTCACCTCAAATTAAAAGTGGGAACTCAAATACATACACTTTTAATTTTAGCACTTTTCGGGACGTTTTTCAAGCTGTATTATGCACAAAATACGGCAAAATCGTCATATTTTTTTGTAAACCCTTTTCCCGATAAAATCCAAAAGCGCGGAAAATAATTCCGCGCCGTTTGAACTACTCCTTGGGCAGCTCCGTCGGCTGAACCTGTAACCTGATTAGCTCCAGCCTCTCGTTAATTACTTTTAAAGTTTCCTCCGCACCCTCTTTTTCCGCAATTTTGCGTATACGCATGTTGTAAAAATATTCCTCTAAAAGTTTAGCGGTAAATTGCTTATCGGTATCACCCACTGTGCTCACCTCCCGAAATTACTTTTAAACAAATTATACCACATAATTACCGGGTTTGTCAAGTTTCGGCTGCGGTCGAACTCAAAATACGATTGAGAACCTTGGCGGTGGTTCGTCCGGGTCGTTGTACCTGTTTCCCTCAAATTCTTTCGGCTTGTCTTTAGCTTTCTCCTCTTCGTACCGCTTAACAACCCAGTTAAGAATGGTGCGGTAATCGCTTTGGTAAGTCTTACCCGTCGAACCTTTGTAGTTGTCAAGAATTTCGATACACCGCTTAGCCCCGCTTTCGCCGACTTTCGCAACGAGTGAGGAATATTCCTCATTGGTCATGCTGACAAATTCGGCGTATTTTTGTTTGGGTACGGCGGTTTTTTCTTTAACATTGGCATTAACATTAGCATTAACATTAGCATTTACATTAGCATTAACATTAACATTATCATTTACATTAA
>JAMPDU010000090.1 GCA_023665505.1 Ruminococcus sp. | reverse complement strand
CAAACCCGTGTACGTCTGCGGAAAGGACGTGCAAAACAACACCGTAACGCTGGGCAACAGCGAGGATTTGCTGACAACCGTTGCTGTCGCGGAGGACGTTAATCTGATAGCCGTCCCCGATATATCCGCGCCTATGAGGGTGACGGCGAAAACCCGCTACAATATGGCTGACGCGGCGGGAACTCTCGAGCGGGTGGGCGACAGCAGAATAAAGGTGACCTTTGACGTCCCCCAAAGGGCGGTTACAAAGGGGCAGGCGCTTGTTGTTTATGACGGGGATATTGTTGTGGGGGGAGGAACTATCAGTTGACAGTGTACAGTGTATAGTTGACAGTTGTTGGAAAATCATATAAAAATTTTTCCCTAATATAATGTATGGCGGGGGTTTTGTGCGTGTACCTGCGGAAAACGGCTTTTCAAAATAATTTCAAAAAAGTATTGCAAATTGTATTTCAAAATGGTATAATATAAATGAGGGAGAGAATATAATGCGGTTTGAGTGGGATAATCAAAAAGAAAAAGCAAATATAAAAAAACATAAAATGGATTTCACAACAGCGGCATTCGTTTTCGACGATGATAACCGACTGGAAATTTTTGACCGTGAACATTCGGCTGACGAGGACCGTTACATAGCAATTGGATTGGTTGACAAAACACTTGTTATTATAACGGTCGCTTACACCGAAAGAGGACAAAAAATAAGGCTTATTTCGGCACGAAAAGCTACCGCTAAAGAAAGGAGAATGTACTATGACAATTTACAAGGATATTGATTTCAGCAAGGGTCTTACCGAAGAGCAGCTCGCTATGCTTAGGGAAGTGGAGGCGTCTCCCGCCGTTCCCGACGAGGACTGCCCCGAGGTTACCGAGGAACAGCTGGCGAAATTCGCCGTGGCGGCTCGTGAAAGGCGGCAAAGGCTGCAAAACAAGCAGACTGTTGCTATAAGGCTGTCGCCCCAGGCTTTGCAGAAGGCGAAGTCGCTGGGCAAGGGCTACACCGCCGTTTTGAGCCGTATTCTCGAGGCGGCATTAGCCGATAACGAAACTATCAAGCATTATTTGTGATAAAATACGGCGGAACACCCCCGCCTTACAAAATATAATTTGAAAGGATTTGATTGTATGAAAGAAATTTCGGTCGAAACCCTCACCTTTAACCCTTGGACGAAAATCGGCAAAGACTGGTTCCTGCTTACCAGCGGGGACGAAAACGGCTACAACACAATGACCGTGGGCTGGGCGTCCATGGGCATTATGTGGGGCAAAAACGTCATCTCCGCAATGGTGCGACCCAACCGCTACACCTTTGAGTTTATGGAGAAAAACGACCTTTTCACCGTCAGCTTTTACGGCGACGAGTACAAAAAAGCTTTGGGGTACTGCGGCTCTCACTCGGGGCGGGACTGCGACAAGGCGAAAGAGGCGGGTCTGACCCCCGAATTTACCGACGGCACAACCACGTTCAAAGAGGCAAAACTGACATTTGTCTGCCGCAAAATTTACGCCCAGGATTTCGACCTGGCACTTGTTGCCGAGGACGTAAAGTCCGCCAACGGCAGCGACCCTATGCACAAGCTTTTTATGGGAGAAATTGTTAAGGTGTACGAAAACTGACATAATTAACAGCTTGTACACATAAAATGTATTGACAAGCTGTTAAATTTGTGCTATAATGTTAGAATAATTTAACCCTGTGAGGGAGTAGTCGGCATAAAACTGCATTGCAGTTAAAATGCGGTATTATCGACATAATAGCGAAAATTTCGCTCGGTAATACCTTAATCGGCGAGACTTACGGACAGCTTTCGTTGTCTGTAAGTCTCTTTTTATTTGAAAGGAACGGGAAAATATGGGCTTTTTGGAATTATTTTTAATAGGCGTTGGACTTTCCGCGGACGCTTTTTCCGTGTCGGTGTGTAAGGGTCTGAATATGCGCAGGCTGAACCTTAAGCACGCCTATGTTATCGCGCTTTTTTTCGGGGTTTTTCAGGCGGTAATGCCCCTTATCGGCTACCTTTTGGGCACGGGCTTTTCCGAGTACATAGAGCGTTTCGACCACTGGATTGCCTTTGTCCTGCTTGCCTTTATCGGCGGAAAAATGGCGGTTGAGGCTGTCCGCGAAAAAGACGGCGAGGAGGATGAAAAAACCGACGTTCTCAAAATCGGGGAGCTGTTCGTGCTTGCAATAGCCACAAGCATTGACGCTCTCGCGGTGGGAATTACATTCGCTTTTTTAAAGGTGCAAATTCTCCCGTCGGTGCTGCTTATCGGGGCGACGACTTTTGCCCTTTCCCTCGGCGGGGTACTGCTTGGCAACCGTTTCGGGGCGAAGTACAAAAGCAAAGCCGAAATCGCGGGCGGGGTTATTCTCGTTCTTATCGGGGTGAAAATTTTGCTGGAACATCTTGGAATTATAAATTTTTAACGGTACAAAAACGGCAGGTAACTGTAAGATGTTGCCTGCCGTTTTTCCATTTTTGGTAAATTTTGTTTTTTGTACCGTTCCCGCTTTATGGTACTAAAACAGTCCCGAAATATTGCCGTTGTTGTCGCAGTCTATCTTAAGCGCCGCGGGAGCTTTGGGAAGTCCCGGCATTACCATGATGTCCCCCGTGAGAGCAACCGCAAACCCCGCTCCCGCCGAGAGCCGAACGTCCCGCACGGTTATTGTGAAATTCTCGGGTTTACCCAGTTTCGCAGGGTCGTCGGACAGGGAATACTGGGTTTTAGCCACGCAGACGGGGGTCTCTCCAAAGCCGAGAGCCTCGATTTCTTTTATGGACTTTTCCGCTTGGGGGGTGAAGTTCACGCCGTCCGCGCGGTAGATTTCTTTGGCAATTATGTTAATTTTTTCCTTTATCGGCAGCTTTTCGTCGTACAGCGGTTTAAAGTCCGTCTGACAGCCGCCGCACTTTTCGATAGTGGCGCAAACCTTTTCCGCAAGGTCTTTTCCGCCCTCGCCGCCTTTGGCGAAAACTTCCGTCATGGAAACTTCCACTCCCATTTTCTTACAGAAGTCCTCAACCGCCGCCACTTCCGCGTCCGTGTCGGTGTAGAAACGGTTTATCGCCACAACCACGGGCACGCCGAATTTGTGAATATTCTCGATATGGGTTTTCAGGTTGACAATTCCGTTGTTAAGAGCCTCGATATTTTCGTAGGTAAGCTCGGTTTTGGGCACGCCGCCGTTGTACTTCAACGCCCGAATTGTCGCCACCAGCACCGCGCAGGCAGGCTTAAGCCCCGCGAAACGGCACTTTATGTCGAAAAATTTCTCCGCGCCCAAATCCGCGCCGAAACCCGCCTCGGTAATGCAGTAGTCCCCCAGCTTAAGGGCGAGCTTTGTGGCACGTACCGAATTGCAGCCGTGGGCGATGTTGGCGAAAGGTCCGCCGTGAATTACCACGGGGGTATTCTCAAGGGTCTGGACGAGGTTGGGTTTGAGCGCGTCTTTCAGAAGAGCCGTCATTGCTCCGTGCGCGCCTATATCCCGGGCGTAGACGGGTTTGCCCTCAAAGGTGTAGGCGACGAGAATTCTGCCGAGGCGCTCCTTAAGGTCGGTAAGGTCGGAGGCAAGGCACAAAATCGCCATAACCTCGCTTGCCACGGTAATTCTGAACCCGTCCTGGCGGGGTACGCCGTTGACTTTGCCGCCAAGTCCAACCACAACGTTTCGGAGAGCGCGGTCGTTCATGTCGAGACAGCGGTCTATCATAATCCTGCGCTGGTCGATACCGAGGGCGTTGCCCTGCTGCATATGGTTGTCAAGCAGCGCGCAAAGCAGGTTATTCGCCGCGGTGATGGCGTGCATATCCCCCGTAAAGTGGAGGTTTATGTCCTCCATAGGCACGACTTGGGCGTACCCGCCGCCTGCCGCGCCGCCCTTTATGCCGAACACGGGACCCAAAGACGGCTCACGCAGGGCAAGCACCGCGTTTTTGCCGATTTTAGCCATAGCCTCCGCAAGACCCACCGAGACGGTGGTTTTTCCCTCTCCCGCAGGGGTGGGGTTGACGGCGGTAACGAGAATGAGCTTGCCGTCCGGGTTGTCGGCGGTTTTAACAAAAAGTGATTCCGACAGCTTAGCCTTGTAGTGACCGTAAGGCTCGACGTCGTCCTCGGCAATTCCGAGATTTTCGGCAATTCTGCCGATTTTCAGCATATTAGCCTGCTGAGCGATTTCAATATCCGATAGCATTGGAAAATTCCTCCCGATTAAATTATAATAATAGTATAGCACAATTTTTCGGTTTTGCCAATAGGTTTTTTGTAAAATTTATTCGGTGTAAATTTTTTAAATGAGTACGTCATTTTTCCACCATTTGCACGCAAGGCTGCTTTTTTGTGGTATAATTAGTAAAAATAACATCTAAAAGGTGGAATTGAGGTGAAATTATGGCAGATAAATATTTAAGGTACACCCTCCGTATCGACAGGGTGCTGTTCGCGAAATTCCGCTCCGTGGCGGAGTATGAGGGACGTTCCGCAAACAAGGAGATCGAGCAGATGATGAAAAAGCGGGTCGACGATTTCGAGGCTAAAAACGGCGAACTGGAAATAGAAATTGACTGAAAATTGTTGACATCGTAGGCAAAAAGTTGTATAATAGTTACAGAAAAAATTGCTTTTGGAGGAATAATTATGTCAAAAACTTTTATCGTTGAAACTTCCGCGCGGCACGTTCACGTTACGCAGCAGGACTTGGAAACCCTTTTCGGCAAGGGCGCGGCTCTCACCAAAAAGAAAGACCTCTCCCAACCCGGACAGTACGCCTGTGAAGAGAGGGTGGAAGTTGTAGGTCCAAAGAAATCTTTGGCAAACGTTTCCATTCTCGGACCCGTACGTCCCGCAACTCAGGTGGAACTTTCCGCCACAGACGCCCGTTCTATCGGCATTTCCGCCCCTATCCGCGAAAGCGGCGACACCGCAGGCTCGGCAGGCTGCAAGCTCGTTGGTCCCGCAGGCACGGTTGAGCTGAAAGAGGGCGTAATCGTCGCCAAAAGGCACATTCACCTTACCCCCGCCGACGCCGAGGAGCTTGGCGTTAAGGACAAAGAGGTTGTTTACGTAAAGGTGGACACCGACGGCAGAAAGGCAATTCTCGGCGACGTTGTGTGCCGCGTTTCGGACAAGTTCGCCCGCGCCATGCACATCGACACCGACGAGGCGAACGCCATTTCCGCCACACCCGCTCTCGAGGGCGAGATTTTCAGAATATAAGGAAATTCCTGCCATGTAAATACCGCCGTATCGAAATTTTTCGGTACGGCGTTTTTTTCCGCGGCAACAGAAAACGGGACTTGCCAAAAGCAAATCCCGCGTAAGATTTTTAAGAAAGAATTATTCCTCTCTCATCTTAGCAAAACAGTCGCTGCAATAAACAGGACGGTCTTCTCTGGGTCTGAAAGGAACTTTCGCCGTTCCTCCGCAGGACGCGCAGACAGCCTCGAACATTTCTCTTTCACTTCTGCTGCTGTTCTTTCTCGCGTCGCGGCACGACTTGCATCTCTGAGGTTCGTTTACAAAGCCTTTCTCAGCATAAAACTCCTGCTCTCCGGCTGTAAAGGTAAACTCATTTCCGCATTCCTTACAAACTAATGTCTTGTCTTCGTACATTTTGATTTCCCTCGCTTAAATAAATTTGGACCTTCGGACGGATTCGCACCGACACCTTTGCCTTTGAAAACAACGCTCTATACTTTAAGCTACTTGGCCATATATATCAACAACCGCCGCTCACGAGAAAAGCGCTTTCAGCTTTTTTCTTATGCGGAACACGGCATTGTCAACCGATTTTTTCGGAATATTCAGGCTTTCGGCGATTTCCTCATAGGTTGCTCCGCCGACGTAGAGCTTGAAAATATCCCATTCTTTTTTTGAAAGCAGCTCGGAAATTTTTTCATACATTCCCGCCGCCTCTTCCTTTTCAAACCATATGCTTTCCGGGGAATTTTCCTGACCGTTCCCGTCCGAAACCCCGTTCAAGGTCTCGTCCGCGCCTCTGCTCAAACGCTTTGCGGCATTTTTGATACCGTTGGCGACACAGACCTCCGCGAACGCCGCGAAACCCGTTCCTCTATCCGGGTCGAAACTGTCCGCCGCGCCTATCAACGCAAGGAAACCCTCCTGCGCAAGGTCGTCGAATTCCGCGCCGCTGCCCGAATAAAGACCTGCTTTTTTTCTTACCAAATTAAGGTAACGGGAAATAAGTACAGTAACGGCGTTCCTGCCCAAAGGGGTATCCCTGCCGTTCCTGAAAGCCGAGGCAAGCTCATTGTCATCGAGAAAATTCAGTTCATTAAAATCCGAGCTGAATCCGCCGCTCATTTAACTCCCACCTTGCTCCCGCCTTGAACGCCGATATGAACCGCAGCAAATTTAAACATTTTAAACAGTGCAGGTATCATTTTCATTATTATATACCTTTTTGCATAATTTGTCAATAATTTATTTTAAAAAAATAAAAATGTTTTCATAGTTTTTAAAAATTATTAACATTTATACCAATTTATACTATAAATGGAATTTTTTGTTGCAGTAAATTCCACATAAATTTTTGTGCAAAATGACAGTACCAAAATAAAAAAATCCGCGGTTTACCAAAGCAAACCGCGGACATATTTTTGTAAATTATTGGGAATACTCCGCCCTGCCCGTGCTGAAAATATCCCCGCCCCGACAGTCGTTTGCCACTGTAACGGGAAATTTTTCCACATAAAGTTTTTTCACGGACTCGCAGCCCAAATCCTCAAAAGCCACCACTTCGCAGCTTTTTATGCAGCTTGCCGCCAGTGCGCCCGCGCCGCCTATGGCGCAGAAGTACACGCCCGAGTTGCGGACAACCGCGTCCCGCACGGCTTGACTTCGCTCGCCCTTGCCAATCATTCCGCAAAGACCCAAATCCATAAGTCTCGGGGCAAACTTATCCATTCTGCCCGAAGTTGTCGGACCGCACGACCCGATAGGCTTGCCCTCGGGCGCAGGGGTGGGTCCCGCGTAATATATAACCGCGCCGTTTATGTCCACCGGGAGCGGCTCGCCCTTGTCGAGAAGAGCCTCAAACCGTTTGTGGGCGGCGTCTCTGGCGGTGTAAACCGTACCCGTCAGCAGCACCTTGTCCCCCGCCCGCAGCTTGGGGCAGTACTCCCTAAGCTCCGCCGCGTTTATATCGTAAATTTCAGCCATAATATGTAAAATCAGCCTTTCCCGAACCGAGGAATTACAATTACATAGTACCGTCGCTTGCCTCGGCAGCCTTGGCAAGACTTTCCAGTTCGCTCATATCAAATCCTGCGATAGCGGGCTTTGAAACGGGAGGAACGGGTGCGGGAGCAGGCTCGGGCGCAGGGGCGGGTTCAGCCGCCGGAGCCGGAGCGGGCGCAGGAGCAGCCGCCTTGGGAGCGGGAGCCGGCGCGGGAGCAGCCTTTGCGGCAGGTTTTCCGCCTAAAGTTGAACGCACGGTGTTAAGCTGTGCCTTAGCCTCGTCAAGTTTGGCAAGGCTTTCGCCGGAAAACATTTCCAAAACCTCTCTGAGCTTGATAACGTTCTCGTCGATTTCGGCGATTTCCTCCGTGACCTCGCGTCTGATACGCTCTGCCGCGGCGCGCATTTCGGAGCTCTTGTCCTCCGCGTTGGAAAGGATTTTGGACGCCTTTTCGTCGGCGTTCTTTACGATAGTGGACGCCTTGCCGTTAGCGTCGTCAACGACCTGATTGGCGAGTTTCTTAGCGTCCTCGTCCATTTTGCGGGCGTTTTCCTTAGCCTGCGTAACGATAGTGTTGGCGGTTTTCTGAGCCTCGATGAAAACGTTGCTGAGATCCATTGCGCTGTTGTCGCTGCTGCCTGCTGTTGCAGCCTTGTTTTTCGCGTCCTGGAGCTGTTCCTCAAGCTCTGCGTTCTGAGCCTTGAGAGCCTCTATTTCCTTATCCTTGCCGGCAATTTCGTCCTCCATTGATTTCATCTGAAGTTTGAGGGAGTCGTTGCTGGTCTGGAGCTCGGTAATCTTAGCCTTGTCCGCGGCAAGCAGCTCCTCATATTTTTCGCTGTCGACGCCGCCGCCTTCGCCGCCGGAGCTTTCGAGCAGGGCTTTCTTTTCGTCAAGCTCAGCCTCCAGCGTATAAATTTTAGTATTTAACTCATCGACATAGGCAAGAACGTCTTTTTTGTCGAATCCGCCAAAGCTTACGGTTTTGAGAAATCCGGTTCCATCCATTGTGAATACCTCCAAAAAATCAGATATTGGGCGCAAGCGCGGGCTGTAGGAAACGCCCTGCGCTTGAACACACTAAAATTATAACATATTTTTCGGAATTTCACAAGTATATTTATAAAAATTTTTATACAAAAAATAATTTATTCCTTTAGTGAATTGTAACAATTTTATTAAGTTGCACAAAATGTACACTTTACTTAAAGGTTTTCGTATTTAGAAATGTGCTTTATGCACAAAATATTATTTTAGCATTTCAATTGTAATTTTACGGAAATTGTTGGTTATTTTTGTTATTTGGTGTGTTGTTTGGTTTGCAAGGCGTTCGCGTTTTACGGTTAATTTGCTGTTGTTTTGGGGTTCTTTTCGGAACTGTTTGGCGCACGCGTTACACGGTTGTGGGGGACGGGAAACCCGTTACCGTACGGAAATTGCGGGGTTTGCAGGGGCGGGATTTCACCGCCCGCGGGTTACGTAAAAACGGGACGGGAGACCCGTCCCCTACGAACTGTTTCAAACGCGATTGTATGCGCCCGCCGTAACGATTTCCGAACACACAGGCGGATATGGAATCCGCCCCTGCAAACGTTCAATACGGGAAAAGCGGGAGGAAACCCCCGCCTTGTGAACGCGTACAGTAAACAGTTCCTAAAAGACCCCAAAGCCGCGAAAAACTAACCGTAAAACGCGGAGCCTTGCAAGCAGAACAGTGAACGGTGAGCAAGCATGGAAAAGTTTACAAAAAATTATTTATTTCTTATTAATTTATTTAATTTTTCAATAAGCTCCAAAATGTAAAAGCGGCACTCGTAATTCTCGGGATTTTGCAGCATGTCCAGCTCCTCGGCGGTGAAAACCCCGTCGCATTCCGCCAAAGCCTCGTCGATGTTCGTCACCCCGGGCAGGCACAGCGGCGGGAACATCACACACCACCAATTTTTTCCATTTGCATCGCCTATGGTTATACGCAGCGCCTTGTAATGCCCCGCAGGCATGGTTATACTATTGTAAATGCGGGTATCGAAGTCCATGTCCGTGACCCGGCAATCCACGGTATAATCGTAACCGTCCGCCTTTACGACCCGCTCGGCGGCGGCTTTTATTTCGGCAAGATTTGCCTCCGCGGCTTTTGCGGACTCCTCCGCGCTGCGGCAGTCCTCGAAAATGTAAGAGGTCTCCGCCAAAACCGCGTCCCGCACCTTCAGCTTGAGCCGCTGATCCTCCTCGGTATCGGAATTTGCCAAAATATGGAGACGGAAAACAGTGTCCGTTATGCCGCCGTAGCTTTCCTCAAACCCGAGAAACCCCGCGCAGAAAACGGTTACAGCCATGCCGACCAGCAGAGCAAGCTCGGCGTTTTTCGCAAAATTTTTCATAAGTACGTCCTTTCGTCTTGGTTTATTTAAGTAAATTATGGCATAATTTTACAGTTTCTATACAATTTCAAAAAAATTTTCAAAAAACTATTGACAAGGCGGGAAAAATGGTGTATAATAAATAAGTCTTGAAAACACGGGCGCGCTATCTTAGCTCAGTTGGTAGAGCACATCCTTGGTAAGGATGAGGTCGTCAGTTCAAATCTGATAGATAGCTCCAGTGACCGCCCCCGCAGTTAAACGCGGGGGCGGATTTTTTATATGCAAAAAACGCCCGTAAAAGCATCGGTTGCTCAAATGCGCAGTGCCAGTTGACAAATTGCAAAGTCCGCTTGGTGGAATGCCCCGCCGAAAAATATTAAAATAATTACATAAAATAAATTCAAGGAGGACGCATATATGATACTTGCGGACAAAATTATTGAACTGCGAAAGAAAAACGGCTTGTCGCAGGAGGAGCTTGCCGAAAAGGTGAACGTCAGCCGCCAGTCGGTTTCTAAGTGGGAAGGGGCGCAGTCTATTCCCGACTTGGATAAAATCCTCGCCCTGTCGAAAATTTTCGGGGTCAGCACCGACTACCTTTTAAAGGACGACTGCGAGGCGGAGGAAACCGTCCCCGCCGACGAGGGTGAAAGCGCGCTCCGCAGGGTTTCAATGGAGGAGGCGAACCGTTTCCTGCGTATCAACGAAAACCGTGCGCCGAAAACCGCTTTCGGGGTGGCTCTCTGCATACTCTCGCCGATTGCGCTTATAGTTTTGGCGGGAATAAGCGACTTCAGACCCGACTTTTTCGGCAGCTTTACCTTAAGCGAAAATTTCGCGGGCGGGATAGGCGTTGCCGTACTGCTGACAATTATTGCCTGCGCGGCGGTGATTTTCCTGATGTCGGGGCAGGCACTGAAAGACTTTGAGTACCTCGAAAAGGACGGCATAGACACAAGCTACGGCGTAAGCGGCATGGTCAAGGAGCGGCGTGAGGCGTACTCTCAAAGGCACACCAAAAGCCTTATTTTAGGCACGGTAATCTGCATACTTTCGGTGATACCGCTGTTTCTCTCGGCAATTACCGACAACGATTTTACCACGGTTATGGGACTTGCCCTGCTTATGGCGATATGCTCCGTGGGGGTTTATATTTTGGTAAAGACTTCCATAATAAACGGCGGTTTCAATATGCTGCTTGAAACGGAGGAGTACAGCCGTGAGCGTAAGTCCGCCAAAAAGAAACGCAGGGATATTATGGTAATTTACTGGCTTATTGTCACGGCGGTTTATATTGGATATATTTGGTACGCCCATTCCCGCGCGGTTGACGGCGACGTCCGTTACTATGATTGGAAAAAAAGCGGTCTGATAATATGGGCGGCGGCTGGGGTTTTGTGCCCCGTGGTGAGCCGCGTTGTTAAGATGATACGGAAATAAATTTATACGTTTTTTCAGGTGCGGTACAATATGCGTTTGCGGCAAAAAAATTTAAAAATCTTCTCTTGCAAAATAACACAGAATATGCTATAATTATTATATATTTCTGTAAGAAAAATTACCTGCAAGGGAGCTGTTTTTATGTGTTCAGAAAAAAATATCCACGCCGCTGTCCGCAAGCTCGTTTGCTACGGACTTGAAAACGGTCTTATTTCCGCCGAGGACAAAAATTTCTCCGCCAACGCCCTGTGCGAGGCTCTCCGGATCGACGACTACGACCCCCCGGAGGAAAATTATACCAAAGTCGACCTTGAACCCGTCCTGAAAGAGCTTTTGGACTACGCCGTACAAAAAAATATCATCGAGGACAGCATCGTCTACCGCGACCTTTTCGACACCAAACTTATGGGCTGTATCACCCCCAGACCCTCGGAAGTTATTGCCAAATTCAGGGAAATTTACAGCAAAAAGTCCCCCGCCGCCGCCACCGACTACTACTACAAATTAAGCCGCGATTCGGACTATATCCGCCGCTACCGCATTGCAAAGGACGTTAAGTGGACCGCCGAAACCGAGTACGGAACGCTGGACATTACCATAAATCTCTCCAAACCCGAAAAAGACCCCAAAGCTATTGCCGCCGCGCTGAACGCCAAGCAAAGCGGCTACCCCAAATGTATGCTCTGCGAGGAAAACGTGGGCTATGCGGGACGTGTCAACCACCCCGCAAGACAAAACCACCGCATCATTCCCGTGAAGATAAACGGCGAGCGTTGGTGCTTGCAGTACTCCCCCTACGTCTACTACAACGAGCACTGCATTTTGCTGAACAGCGTCCACACGCCGATGAAGATAGACCGTTCCGCCTTCGGCAAGCTTTTTGATTTTGTTGAACAGTTCCCCCACTACTTTATCGGCTCAAACGCCGACCTGCCTATCGTGGGCGGCTCAATTCTCACCCATGAACATTTTCAGGGGGGACGGTACACCTTTGCCATGGCGACCGCCCCCATTGAGGAAAATTTTGTCATTCACGGCTTTGAGGACGTTGAGGTTGGGCGCGTTAAGTGGCCGATGTCCGTGCTGCGCTTAAGGTGCAACGATTACGAACGGCTTATTGATTTGGGGGACAGAATTTTGCAGAAGTGGCGTAACTACTCCGACGAAAGCGCGTTTATTTTTGCGGAAACCGACAGCGTACCCCACAACACCATTACCCCCATAGCGAGGAAAAGCGGCGGCTGTTACGAACTGGATTTAGTCCTCCGCAACAACATCACCACCGAGGAGCACCCGCTGGGCGTTTTCCACCCACACGAGGAGCTGCACCACATCAAAAAGGAAAATATCGGGCTTATCGAGGTTATGGGACTTGCCGTCCTGCCCGCCCGTCTCAAAGGGGAAATGGAAAAA
>JAMPDU010000008.1 GCA_023665505.1 Ruminococcus sp. | reverse complement strand
AAAGCCCCATTTTACGATAATTTTTTAAGAAATCATTAACTATTTACCAACATTTATGAATTATTTGCTAACATTTATTATGTATTTATTAAGTATTTATTAAATTTCGTCCTTAGTTAAAAGACATTGCTTTATCTTGTCGCTTATTGTCACGAAGATGTCCGTGAGTTTCGGGTCAAAGAAAATCTCCCTGTCCTCGATAATTATCTCCATAGCCTTTTCGTGGGAGAACGCCTCTTTGTAGGAACGCTTTGAGGTAAGGGCGTCGTAAACGTCCACGATAGACAAAATCCGCGCGGAAAGGGGTATGTCCTCGCCGCTTATGCCCGTGGGGTAGCCCGTGCCGTTCCAGCGCTCGTGGTGGTACATCGCCATATCCCGTGCGACGTGCAGGAACAGTGTGTCCTCCCCCTCCTCAACGTTCAGGGAGTCGAAAATCTTGTCAAAGCAGTCCGCCCCCAGCTGGGAATGGTGCTGCGTGCCCTCCACCGAGCTGAAAATGTGCCGAAAAGTCTCGCCGCCGATTTGAGTGTGAGTTTTCATGTGGTCGAACTCCTCCTCGTTGAGGACGGTTTCTTTCCGCAGCACCGAGTCGTTTATGCCGATTTTTCCTATGTCGTGGAGCGGCGCGGCTCTTACCAAATTTTTCATGTGCTGCGGGGTGAGTATGTCCTTGTACTCATCATGCTTGGAAAGCTCTTCCAAAAACACGGCGAAGTAGCGGGTGGTGTTCTTGATGTGACCGCCCGTGGTGCCGTCCCGGGACTCCACAAGCTCCGCAAAGCAAGTGGACATAACGTCCTGCAAACGCTCGATAACGGCGGTTTTTTCCGTAACCATATATTCCAGCCTGTTGCGGTACGCGCTTAGCTCCAGCTGGGTGTCAATACGGCTCAGCATTATCTCGGTAATGAACGGCTTGCGGATAAAGTCCACCGCCCCCAGCTCGAGACATTTCAGCTCCATAGCCGTGTCCACCTCCGAGGTGAGTATTATAATAGGTATCATCGCCGTGGACGGCTCTTTCTTAAGCTCCGCAATCACCGCGCAGCCGTCCATTTCGGGCATATTAATATCCAGCAGAATAAGGTCGGGGACGTTCTTTTTCAAAAATTTCAAAGCCTGCGCCCCCGAGCTTGCCAGCGTAAGCTTGTACCGCCCGCTTAAAAGCTGCTGCGCGTATTTTAAATTGGCGGGAACGTCGTCCACCACAAGAATATGTTTATTTTCCGACATAATTATGTTCTCCCTATTAATAAATTATGATAATTTTATTAGGTACTGCCAAACATTTCCTCTATAAATTTTTTTGCGTACTCGTTCCAAAAGACCATATCATGACCGCCGCGGCTTTCGGAATAGGTGTGCGCAACGCCGTTTTTCTCAAGAAAATCATGGAAACGGCGGTTGTGCTCGAGCAAAAAGTCCTCCGTGCCGCAAGCCATATATATTTCGGGGAATTTCTCTCCCCGTTCTTTCAGCCTTTTCACGAGAAACTCGGGGTCGTTTTCGCTTTCGGTAACCCTGTCAAGGTCGCCGAAACACTCGCGGTAGTACTCATAATTCGCCATATCGGTACTTTCCCCGGGTTTCATTCCCGCGATGTCGTAAAGGATAAGCGCGGAGGAAAGTCCCACCGCCTTGCCGAAGGTTTCGGGGTACTTCAAAGCGGTGCGCAGCGCGCCGAAACCGCCCATTGACGTCCCCATAATATAGGTTTCCTCGGGGGACTGCGCCAGCCCGAACGTCCTGCGGATATAGTCCGCAAGCTCAACACCGACGAACGTACCGAATTTGTGCCCCGTGGAAATGCCGTCCAGCCAAAAGCCGTTTTCGCCGTTTGGCGTGACAATGGCAAAATTATACTTTTCAGCCAAATATTCGGGAATCCAGTTGTCCCCGTCCGCCGACCAGCCGTGGAGCAGGAAAAGAGTACGCGTTTTCCCCCTGTTTTCGGGAGTTTCCCCCCGAAAATCATTGGGAATAATCATCTCAAACCGAACGGGACGCACCAAACAGTTTGAAAAAAACCGTATACTGAAGTGTGCCAAATAATCACCCTTTTTACAAATAATGTAAGGTATACTAAGTACAACTGTCAACTATCAACTGTACAATGTCAACTGTTACAGCGGCGCGGCGCAGATTTCACCGTCGTCGCCGAGAGTTATCTTTGTGCGGACGTACTCCGATTCCGCCTTAAACACCGCGTCGTTTATGATAATCTTCACGCCCGGGTAGATGTAGCCCTTGCAGCTCACCGAAAGGTACTGCCTGTTGGCGAGGGAAATATTTATCTCGTCAATGCGCTTGTTAAGGTTGCTTATCTCAACGTTGAAAAGCACTTTCTGCCGTCTGGACGTGCCCAGCACTTCCTCCTTGTCGGGGGGCAGGGGCTTTGGCGCAAGCTCCTTTTTCTTGTTGTGGAGGAACTCGATTATCAAAAGCACCTTTTCAAGGTTTTCCTTAACCTTGTCTATCTGTTTCAGCACCGCCTCTTTCTCCTCCGAAAGCAGCGCGTTGTCGCCGATAGTCAGCATTGTGGGAATGTAGTTTTTAGTACCCAAATTGGAGATTTCCACGCTGTTGAGGCAGGTGTACTTTCCGCCCAAAAGTCCGCCGTTGTTGCCCTTGGTGGAAATCGTTCCGCCGCAGTAAACGTCGCACACCACAAAGTTTGTGGAGTTAAGGTCGCCGTCGCACTTAATGTCGGAGTACTCGCAGAAATTCGCCGTTACAGAGCCGTGCGCCATAACGTGGGAATTAATGCAGCCCTTTTTGATAACGATGTCGCCGTCAGCCTCGAGGGTCGCGCCGTTGACGTTTCCCGCCACGATAATATTGGCGTTTGAGGAAATCTTAAATCCCTCCAGCACTTCGCCCTTGACGATAACGTCGCCGACAAAGGTAATATTTCCCACAGACGCGTCCACATCGCCCTGAACTGTAACAACCTGGTCAACATGGAACGCCCCGCCGCGGTAGTTGATATTTCCGTCGGCAGCGGCTAAAATCTGCAAGCCGTCCTCGGTAACGGAAGTATTCGTTCCCACGGTGTACTTAGCCTTTTTGCCCGCAATCTGGCGCAAAGTCTTTCCCCGCACGTCCGTGCCGGGTTCGCCCTCGGTGGGCATGGTAATGTCGGCGATAACGTCGCCCTTGTGAACGGTGCGTATCAAACCGAGGTTCTTATAGTCCACAAAGCCGTTTTCGTCCTCGACTGGGGCGCTTTTCACCACGGTTTCAAAGCGGTATGTAATAGTGCCGTCCGTACCGTTTACGGGCGGGGTCCACTTAGCCACGGGCAGCTTGCTGCTGTAGCGTTTGTTGTCGACAATATCGTTTATCATATTGTCGTCAAGACCGTACTTGACGTTATTTTTGTCCAAAGCCTCCATAATAAGCCGGACGGTAACCTCCGCGCCGCCGTTTTTGGGCGGCTCAACGGTAATGTAAGCCTCCGAGCCGTTGCTGAGAACGTTTACGGCAACCGAGCAGTCAAGGGGAACGCCTGTAAAAGTTTTTGGTTTTGTATTTGTATTAGCGGTTTCAGCCATAACAATCCCTCCAGTGTAAAAATTTTCCAACAAAAAGCGCATATCTCTTCATATACATTATACACTATATTTTTGCAAATTACAAGTACCCTTTATTTTTTCTAAAAATAGTTTACAATTTGTATTTGTTTTTGTTGATTTTGACGGACTTTTTCCACATTTTACCTGTAATTCGGGCAAAATTTCAGGGACGGGAAACCCGTCCCCTGCAAAATCAATCGTTACTTTCCTCGTTGTAAAATATAATTTCGTTTCCGAAATCTTCGCCCCAATCAATTTCGCACGGCTCGTAAAAGCCGTCATAATCCTTAAAAAGTTCGGTTATGTTCAGCATAGCAATTCCTCCCATAATTGAATTATACACCGAAACGCCGTTTTTGTCAATAAAAACCGACCGAAGATTAAAAACCCTCGGTCGGTGAAAGGCGTGCCCCAAATCAGCCTAAAAATTTCTCAACGCTGTCATAGCGAATGTCGATGTAATCTCCGTCTCCCGCGCTCAAACGCACGTACATAGGCTTTTCGGTAAGCGAGCCGCCGCCCACGGCAACCGTATAACCGCCCTCAACGCTGTACACCCTTACGTAAAGTCCCGAACCTATATCCGTAAAGGCATAGCCGTCAAAGTCGCTCCAAGTCAGCTCATCGCCCTTTTTGGCAAGCTCCCTTACCTTGTCTGCGGAGATGATTTTTTCGTCAGCCGCAATCTCGGAAATATACGCCCAAACCTCATTGGCGGAACAGTTTTCCCCGCTCACCTCCATAAAGAATTTGCCGCAGTCAATTACAATCATACCATTGGCGTTGTCCCCATTGCCGAAAATCGGTTCAAGCATTTCAAGACTGACATTACCCAAGGGTACAGCGTTTTCACCCTTGCTTTTGCTGAGCGTAACCGCGCTGCCGCCGTACAGATAATAATCAAAGGCAAGATTTTTTATATCCCTGCAAAAATACAGGTGCATACCGACAATAACGTCCTCATTGCCGTTAAGGGTATCGTGTATATAATTGTAACGGCGGCGTCCCGTGCTGTCGGTATCGTTTGTCACGTACTCGAATATTTTTTGATTAACGGGCACATACCCCGCGTACGGCTCAATCGTGTTGGAATATTCGAGACTTCCGTAACCGTTCTCCGTCTGATTATTCTGCCCATACTTATTATCCAAAAGAGTTTGCAAAATAATCGACATTATACATTTGTCCATTTCCTCGGGCGTACAGTCCGCCGACACCTTTATTATAAATTCGCCGCAGTCTATGGCAAAGCCGTAATGCTTACAGTCCGCGCCGCCGTTTTTCGCCGTGGACGGCTCTGCGAGACTTGCAAGCCTGCTCTGAACCTCGTTAAGCGGAATTGGCTCAACGCCCTTTCTGAACGTATCGTAATAAAGCAGAATTGTCTTCTCCGTCTCCTCCTGATAATAGCTGACGAGAATACTGTTTTCTGCAATGCCGTAAACGCTCCCGTCGTCGTAAGAAACGCCGCTAAGGGGTATTTCGCCGATTTTTTCGCTTTGGGGAATATATCCCGCAAACGGCTCAATCGCGTTGGCTTGCTCAAGGGTGATATTCGGCAGGGGCGTTCCCGCATTCACGCTTTTCTTTATAGCCTCAATGTACGTCCAAAGCGTGTCAAGACCGCACTTTGCGGTAATGTTTATATTGAACCCCTCTGCCTTTACCGTGATTTGGTATTCGCCGTTTACCGTAAAATCGCCCAGATTTTTTAGAGTAATACTCGTCAAGTCGGTAACGTTGTCATAGGGCTTTTTGCCCGTCCAACCGTCGGTGTAGTATTCAAACATTACTCCGTCGCCGTCGCCGCCTGTTCCGTCATAATAAGCCACTGACATATATTGGCTGACAAGCTTGCCGTTTACCTTTTCCGTACTGTAGATAATTTCGTCGTTGTAAAGGTACATAACGCCGTCCACAAACGGAACATACCCCGCGAAAGGCTCTGTGGCGTTTGCCGTGTCAAAGTTGAGGGAAACCGTTTCAAACTCAAACTCTCCGCTCATTGACATATCGAAATCCTTTGGAGAAAATCCGCTCTCTATAAGGCTTTCAACAATGTGCATGGTTTCCTCGGCGGATATGTTGACGGTGCTCACCGCGTACTCAAAGCCGCCCGACTTAAAGTACGCCGTCAAGTCGCTTTCGTAAGCATCGCTTGTATAGGGGTTGTCGGTGTCGTCAAAGCCGTAAATATCGGTGTACATATAATTTATCGGCTCAAAGTCATCAAGTGGGAACGGGTGCATAAGCTTGCCCTCGTCGCAGATGTTGACCTCAACGACTTTCATTTTCGGCGAGGCGTTCTCGTCAAAGGGGACTTCAAAATAAATCCCCGCCGCGAAGGGCTTGCCGTCCTTGTCGGTGTACACATAGAACTGGTCTCTCCTCTCCGAACCCTCCGCGTTAAACGGCAGAACGGTTTTAACGTACTTTTCGTCAAAAATGTTCTGCTTGTCGCCGTTAAACTCGTTGTCCCAATTAATGGTAAAGCTCGGCGGGTACTCGCTTTTGTTTTGGAAAAATTCGGAATAATCCGTACCCTTTATTTTGTCGGCGGCGTTCAGCAGTTCCTCCTCGGTACAGCCGTTCGACCATATGTTTACCTTAAACTCGCCGCAGTCGATTGTGAACGAGTGATTGCCGTCCTTGTTAAATCCCGAAAGAATATTCACGTCAATATCATCAAGGGCGACCGCGTTTTCAAGGGGTTGAATGTCCTCGGCGGCGGCTGTAAAATACTGTAAGCAAATATCCTTGTTTTCCCCGTCGTAATAGGTGAAATACAGATATTTGGGGACAATTCCGTCAGCCTCGTCCCTGCCCGCGTTGTAGGCGACCTTGCCGTTAAGGGTCATATCCCCTATATTCTTGACTTGGGGGACGTGTCCCGCAAATGGCTGTACCGTGTTCGCCTGTTCAAGGTTGATTTCCGTGTTGATGTCATAATATTCCATTTCAGCCTTGGAAGTATCAAAGCCGTCCGTCCAAAAGCCGTTCAGAATAATGCTGTCCATAACCGCGCCTAACTCGTCATAGCCGATATTCCTGCCCGCAATGTAGTACTCCTTGCCGCCGCTTTCAAATATAAAGCCTGCCGCGCCGTCCTCGCTGCGCACGTCAAACCCGTAAACGTCAACGTCAAAGCGTTTCGTTGACTTGCAGTTTTCAAGGTGCAGATAGGGGAACAGCTCTCCTTTCTTAAACGCAAGCACTCCAACCGCCTTTTGAGTATAGTCATTTGCGGCGTTGTCACTGTCGCTTGCAAGCACCGAAACGGCTTTAACCTCGTCTTTATAGTCATAATAAAAATCGCAGCTTGCGTTTGCGAAACCGCCTATGTCAAAGGGTACAGTCTGTTTAACGTACTCGCTGTCGGAAAAATAACAGGAAATTCCCGCCGACTCAAGCGCCCATTCGCCGTCGATGACCTCGGCTGCGTCGCCGGTGTTCTGAAAATACCGGCTGTAGTCAACATCTATTTCGTTCGCGGCTATTGAGGTACCGTCAACTATTTTGCCATCATTGCCCGCATGGTCGACAAGGTAGTAAACCCCCCCGATAAACACGGCAATCCCCGCCGCAGCCGCCGCAAAGGACAGCGCGATATTCCTGCGCCCCCCCGTGGCTTTTTCGATAAACATCTCCTCCACATACTTTTCGTCCGCGAGAGAAATCATTCTCTCAATATCGTCTTTTCTCATATTATCCCTCTTTCCTCCAGAAAAACTTTCAGCTTTTTCCTTGTTCGGAAAAGCATTGATTCCGCCTTGCTCTTGCTTATGCCGCACCTCTCGGTAATCTCGCCTATGCTTGCGAAATACCAGTACCTAAGCATAAACACCCGCCGCGTTTCCTCGTTAAGCCCCGCAAGAAAGGCGTTGATAGCCTCCCGCAGAACCCCGTCCGAGTAGGACGTTTCGTCCCCTCCGCCAATGCAGTCTCCCAGTTCCTCAAGGTACACCGCCGAGCGCGGGTTGCGCTTTTCGGCGTTTATGTAGTTGTACTTTTTCAAAGCCTGATTGCGGGCTATCCCCGCGATAAAGGACATAAAATTCCCGGGTTTCTGCGGCGGGATAGCCTCCCAAACGCCCATATAGGTGTCGTTTTCGCACTCCTCCGCGTCGGGCTTGCTTTTGAGAATACGCATGGCAAGGCTCCTGATAAATCCGCCGTACTTCTTTTTAGTCTCGGCAACGGCGTTTTCCGAGCGCATAAAAAACAGTTCGATTATGTCGCTGTCCTCCATAGTGCTCCTCCTTTTCGGTAACGTTACACGGTTTTCAGAAATTTCTATATATTAAGTACGTTTTAACGCCCGTTTGCTTGCGTTTTTAAAAAAATTTTTCAAAAAAATTCGGCAATACCGCAAAATCACGGTATTGCCCTAAGCGTTTTATTCCGAAATAACCCCGTTCTTATCGGCGCGGTACGTCTTTCCGCCGACCTTGAAATCTCCCGTCTGCTTTACGCCGTCTTTGTAGTAATACCGCTTTCCGCCCGATTTCACAAACCCCGTGAACGTGCCGAGATACTTACCGTCGGAATCAAAACGGTAACGCTTGCCGCCTATAGTCGTATCCTTTGTGACGGCGGCGGAGTTTTGGTCGAAATAATATTTAACGTCCCCTATGGTCTGCCAGCCTCTGGCGAGCATGCCGCTGCTTTTTATAAAATATTTTTTGCCGTTCACCGTCCGCCAGCCGTTTTTGGAAAAGCCGCAGGCGGTTATGTACTTGCCGTTTGAGGGGTTTTCCTCCCGGTATTTTTCGACTTTCCCAAAGGCGGTTTTTATCTGCGCCGCACTGCTTTTATTTCGGGAACTTCTGTTTTCCTCCATAACAAAATATTCCCCGCCGATGACGGCAATGTAAGTGCCGTCCACCGAGTAAATATCGGCGGGACTTCCCGCCGTGGTTTTCAGGCTGTTAAAACCGAAATCGAAATTAAAAAATCCTCTGGAAAACCCGCCGCTTTCTTTTTTGGAAAGACTTACCATTGCCAAAACTTCGCCGCCTGAAGTCACGGGGTAAATATAATCGTCCTTACTGCCGTCGATACCTTTTACAAGAAAGCCCTGCTCGAGCTTTACGGCGTTGGCTTTTTCCCTGTCGTCCATGCCGTACTGCATCATAAATTTATTATCTTTCCAAACTTCTTGGGCAGCCTTGTCCGTTTCGCCGGACAGCTTTTCCGTTTTCACATAAATCTCCGCGAAAGCCGATACCGCGGACATTCCCGCCATTACCGCCGCGGCGAAGAGCGTGCACAGTAAAAATCTGATTTTCCTCATTTTAACAAACCCTTTCAATAAAATTTTGCAAAATAATTGTAACATATTTTTTAAAGCCTGTCAACACCCCTATTAACACAACAAACTAACCAAAAGCCCTTTAGGCAAACGGCTGATCCAGCGCGGGGCTGCGCTGGACCAGCCGCTTGCCTAAAGGGCGTTTGGTGTGTTTGTTGTAAAAATTTGGCTGCTAAACCGCCGTGCAAAAAGTGTGCCGAAAGTCCGCCAAATAATTCGCCGCAAAATTTTCCAAAACCTATTGATTTTATGGGGATTTTGCTGTAAAATAATAAATGTATAATACAAATCTGCGATTAAAACCGTAGACAAAAAATCTGCACAAAAATCATATACGCAAATTTTTGCTTGATTTTTTGTACGGTTTTTAATCGCATATTAGTATAATTATTTTTTCGGAGGTTTTATTATGGCTTGCTTTAATCTTGCGGCGGTTTTTACCGACCATATGGTTCTGCAGAGAAACAAAAATATCAACATTTGGGGCTGCGCTTACACCGCTACCAACGTCACCGTGGAGCTTTGCGGGAAGTCCGTTACCGTCCGCGCCGACAGCGGGAAGTGGAACGCCGTTCTCCCCCCTATGGAGGCGGGCGGTCCTTACGAGCTGAAAGTTACCGACGGCAGCGGCGGCGAAATCGTCCTCCGCGACGTTATGATTGGCGAGGTTTGGCTTGCGGGGGGACAGTCCAATATGGAGCTTGAATTGCAAAACGCCCTTAAAGGAAAGGAAGTCCTTGAGGGTATCAAGGACGTGAACGTGCGGTACTACTACACCCAAAAAATTGCATATATTGACGATTATTTCCATTTTGCGGAAAGAAACGGCGGCTGGACTGTCGCCGCGCCCGATACTGCCGCGAATTATTCGGCGGTGGGGTACTACTTCGCCCGCAAACTTGCCGCCGAGCTGGGCGTAACCGTCGGCGTAATCGGCTGCAACTGGGGGGGAACGTCCGCCTCAAACTGGATCAGCCGCAAGGCTTTGGAGCAGGACGCGGACACCCGTACATACGTGGACGAGTACGACAAGGCAATGGAAGAGAAAACCATGGAGGGCTATTTAAAGGAGCTTGCGGAGTACGAAGAGTGGCACAACGAATGGCAGCCGAAAATCAACGAGTACTACGCCAACACGCCCAACCCCACATGGGAAGGCGCGCAGGAGTACGCGGGACCCTGCCGCTGGCCCGAGCCTATGGGTCCCCGCTCCCAGTTCCGCCCGGGGGGACTTTATGAGACGATGATTTGCCGCGTCTGCCCCTACACGCTGGCGGGGTTCATCTACTATCAGGGCGAGAGCGACGACCACAAGCCCGACACGTACTACAAGCTCTTCAAGGCGTTGATCGAGCAGTGGCGCACCGACTGGGAGGACGATCGTCTGCCGTTTATTTTCGTGCAGCTGCCTATGTTTAAGTATGAGGCGGACGAGGATTTCAAGCACTGGTGCAAAATCCGCGAGGCGCAGATGAGGGTGCACCAAACCACGGCAAACACGGGCATTGCGGTAATTCTGGAGCGGGGCGAGTTCAACAATATCCACCCTGTCGACAAAGAGCCTGTGGGCGACAGGCTGGCTTTGCAGGCGCTGTACCACGTTTACGGGAAGATTTCGGCGGACGAGGCTTACGGGGCGATTTACAAGTCCCACGAGTACACCGACGGGGGCATTATGCTGACCTTTGAGCACGCGGCTGACGGTTTCGAGCTTAAGGGCGAAAAGGCTGTCGGCTTTGAGATTGCGGGCAAGGACAAGAAGTATCACCCCGCCGACGCTTGGTTTAAAGGGGACAAGATTTTCGTCCGTTCCGCCGAGGTTGCCGAGCCTGTGTATCTGCGGTACAACTGGACGAACTACGGCGAGGTGACGGTTTTCGGCAAGAACGGTATTCCTCTTGCGCCGTTCAGAACGTCTATGAATGATATGTAAATTTTATTTGAATTTTTTGCGGGGACGTTTTTCGTCCCCCGAAAAATTATTTTTGAAAGGAAACGCTATGGGCGGAAAGAAAAATAAGGAGGCATTCAGCTTATGAGTAAAATTAAAAGTTTAATCAAATATTTAATTTGCGCCGCCGTTTACGATATAGGCGTGCCGATTGCGGTTATAATTTTGGGCGTTGCCTTTAATGTGATATTTTCGTCTTTCGGCGGCGAACCAAATAACGCCGTAATTAAAAATATAAGCGTAATAATTACGGATATTGCGGCAATTTCTATATTGCTAAAACTTATAAAAAAATATCAAGGCAACGATTTTGAGACCCCAAAAATCGAAGTTAAAAAAACAATATCAATCGTATTGTTTTTTCTGACGTACCCCATTGTGTTTTTTATACTTATGAGATATACTGTAAATATGAACAGCGCGGATAATATGGAATACGGCGAGCCTATGGGGGTTATACAGTTTATATCGGCAATAGCGGCAACCGCGCTGCTTACGCCTGTTGCGGAAGAGCTGCTCAACAGAAAATTATGCTTTATAATGCTCGATAAATTCAAGCCGTGGAGCAGAATTTTAATCAGTATGGCGGTTTTTATTTTACCTCATTTTGTAAATTCCGTAACGGTTTTAAATTTTATTTTTGGAGTACTGGTTATAACGTTAATTTATTTTAAAACGAACAATATATATTATTCCGTAATTTGCCATTGTTCTTATAATTTATCGAACGTTATAATTAACAAGCTCCATTCGGACAGGCTTTTGCCGAGCTGTTCGGGAATACCGTATTTTCCCCGTTACGCGGAAATAATATCGTCCGTTGTTTTTGTTTTATCCGCGGCGTACGTTTTTTACGGTATATTTTATAAAAATTTGGAGAAATCTGTACATGAGCAAAAATAAAAAAGAACACGCAAAAATCCCGCCCGAAACGGCGGCGATAATCGACGAGATAGAGTCCCTGAAATACCGCGCGGCGGCGTTAATGAAAAGCGACGGCGCGGAGATTACCCCCGAAATGTCCGCCGAGGAAGTTGCTGCCGTTATGGATAAGTACCTAAATTTGGCAGAAAAGAAACTTGCCGAGGAAAAACTGAAAAAAACCGAGGAAAACGTTATGGCGGAAATTTTGAGGTTACAGAAAGAAATTGCAATGTTACGCCAAAATATGGAAGATTTAAGCAAAGGAGAAAACAAATGAAAATATCATCGCTTTTTAACAAGGGCAGAACCGTCCTGTCCTTCGAGGTTTTTCCGCCGAAAAAAACAAGCTCGGTGGAAACTGTTTACAGCACGCTGGCGGAGATGAAAGACCTGTCCCCCGACTTTATAAGCGTGACCTACGGCGCGGGGGGGAACGCCTCCGACACGAAAACCTGCGACATCGCCGCATACATACAGAACGAGCTGGGAATTCCCTCGGCGGCGCATCTGACCTGCGTTTACAGCACCCGTGAGAGCGTCCGCGAGATTTTGGGGCAGTTCCGCGAAAGGGGCATTGAGAACATTCTCGCCCTGCGGGGGGACGTGAACCCCGACGTGCCCCGTCTCCACGATTTTGAGTACGCAAGCGACCTGACCCGCTTTATCAAGGAAAACGGGGATTTCCACGTTTCGGGGGCGTGCTATCCCGAGTGCCACCTGGAGGCGAAAAGTTTCTCCGAGGACATAAACCACCTGAAAATCAAAATTGCGGCGGGGGCGGAGCACCTTATGTCGCAGCTTTTCTTTGACAACGGAGCGTTCCACAAGTACCGCGAAATGCTGGATATTGCGGGGGTGAACGTCCCCGTGGAGGCGGGGATAATGCCCGTCACCAACAAAAAGCAGATTGAGCGTATGGTGTCCATGTGCGGGGCGAGTTTGCCTGCGAAATTTTCCAAAATGATGCAGAAGTACGAAAACAACCCCGAGGCTCTCCGCGACGCGGGAATTGCCTACGCGGTTGACCAAATCGTCGACCTTATTTCAAGCGGGGTTGACGGCATACATCTGTACACTATGAATAATCCTTATGTGGCGAGGAAGATAAGCGAGAGTGTGAAAACGCTTTTGTGATATATGTACGGCTTTGTAGGGGACGGGTTTCCCGTCCCGTTGTTCAGCAACCGCGGGACGGGAAACCCGTCCCCTACAAAACATTTCAATAAACAATTTGTAAGGAGCGGTACAGTATGACAAAAACTGTTTCGGCAGAAATAAAAAATATAAGCCTAAAGTTTGAAACAGACCCGTCAAACTTTTCCCCGAACGGCGTTGACGGGGGTACGCTTGCTATGCTGTCGGCGGTTGATTTTTCGGCGGGGGACAAGGTACTGGATTTAGGCTGCGGGTACGGTGTTGTGGGAATACTGGCGGCAAAGCTGATAGGACAGGAAAACGTTGTGATGTGCGATATTTCCGAAAACGCGGTGAAACAGGCGAAAATAAACGCGGCGCTTAACGGCGTGCCGAATACAGACATTAAAATAAGCGACGGCTTGCGGGACGTTTCGGAAAGCGGTTTTACCTTGATTTTGTCAAACCCTCCCTATCACGCGGATTTTTCCGTGCCTAAGCGTTTTATTGAGGACGGTTTCAAAAAACTGGCAGTCGGCGGAAAATTTGTTATGGTTACAAAAAGGCTCGAATGGTACAAAAACAAGCTGACCTCGGTTTTCGGCGGCGTATCGGTACGTGAAATAAACGGCTACTATGTTTTTATTTCGGAAAAACGCGGGGAAAGAGTACCCAAAAAAGAAAAGGCGGTCGGCAAGCTGTCAAAAAAATTACGGAGGAAGCAAAATGATAGGAATATATGATTGCTTTGGCTACGGCAAGGGTTATGACGTGCCCTTTGAGGAAAGATACAGATTTATAAAAAATGCAGGCTTTGACTGCGTAATGCTTTGGTGGAGCGACCAATTCGGCAGGGGCGAGGGGTATCAAAAGGACGTCCAATTTGCAAGGAATGCAGGGCTGTACATAGAAAACATTCACACGCCTGTTCATGAGCAGAACTGTCTGTCGATTGATAATTCGGAGGGGGAAAGTGTTTTCCGCTGTTATTTGCAGTGCGTAAATGACTGCTTTGAATATTCTGTTCCGACAATGGTAATACATCTGCCTATGGACGAATTTCCCATAACAGATTTGGGCAGGAAAAGATTAAGTATCATAATAAATGAAGCGGAAAAAAATAATATCCAAATCGCTTTTGAAAATTTAGCTAATATTCAAAATCTTGCTTTGGTATTGGAAGAGTTTCCGTCCAAAAATGTCGGATTCTGTTACGATAGCTGTCACCATATAAATTGTGCGCCCGACATTGATCTGTTGGAGCGGTACGGTAACAGATTAATGGCATTGCATTTGCAGGACAACGGAGGAAAGCATAATCAGCATCAGCTTCCCTTTGACGGAAAAATAGATTGGACGGCGGTTATGAAAAAGATTTCCCTTACGGGATATAAGGGCGCTGCAACTCTTGAACCAATGAACTGGGATTATGAACATCTGTCAATTCAGCAGTTTTTGGAGCGTGCATATCAAAGTGCAAAAAAGTTAGATGATATGAGAACAGTATGAAAGCTGTACATAATGAATAACGTAGGACGAAATTAAAAAATATTTGGAGGAACATCATGAACATTGAAATAAGAACCTACATAGGAAAATACCTGCCCGAAATGATTGAGATTTGGAACGAGGTCGTGGAGGAGGGCATAGCTTTCCCCCAGGAGGAGCGGCTGAACGAGGTCACGGGGGCGGACTTTTTCAGGGAGCAGAGCTACAGCGGCGTGGCGTTCGACGCCGACAGGCAGGAGGTTATGGGGCTGTACATTCTCCACCCCAACAACGTGGGGCGGTGCGGACACATCTGCAACGCCAGTTTTGCGGTGAAAAAGGCTTTCCGCGGCTATCACATCGGCAGAAAGCTTGTGGAGGACTGCCTTGACAGGGGCAGGAAGTGCGGTTTCCGCATAATGCAGTTTAACGCGGTGGTGTCAACAAACGCCCACGCACGCAGTCTTTACGAAAGGTTCGGGTTCACGCAGCTGGGGACTATTCCCAAGGGTTTCCGTATGAAAGACGGAACTTATGAGGATATTTGCCCGTACTATAAGGAATTGAGGTAAATTTTATGAAAGCGGATAACGATACATTCGAGCTGCTTTTGAAGTACCGTTTTGCAACCTGCGAACGGCAGGATTTAGTGGGAATTACAAGCCATTCTCTTGATATATTCAGGAAATAAATCGAAATTTACTGAAAGGAAATATTATGTCAGCAAACTTAAAGGAAAGAGTTAGAAAAATAGTTCAACAAAGAAATTTGTGCAGTTATATGAATGATACAAAATGGCGCGAACTGCGTAATGCAATGATGAATGAAATGCCGTTTCCTCCTCCATATATTGTAAAATTTTTATTTGAAGATAAGGCTGAGGGAGAAGAATATTTTTCTCAAGATGTGAACTATTGGTGTGATTGGTATTATTGTTTCGCATTGGAAGGTCACTATTTTAACGGTGCATTCGCCGTTGAATGGATTAAAGTTCGTCCGAGGTATCTAAAATATCGTGGACAGCTTATTAAGCCGGAAATAATAGAAGCAGAAGATAAATTTGTAGAAATATTAAGGAAATATTCAATACCATATGAAGAAAGTAATGGAGTTTATTGTATATACGGATATCGTTAAATTCTGATTTATCTTCTAAACCCAAAAGGATTTTACTATGATAGAATTAACAAAAATCAACCGCGCCGAGGCTTTTCGGTATATGGGCATACGGGGCGAACCGCCCGAAAATATCGCGGCTCTTGCGGACGAGTGCGAAAGCCGCCTGATTGCCGCCGCCGCGCCGAAATTTCACTGGGTGTACGCCGATATTGCCGGCTTTTCCGACAACGCCGTCACCCTTGCGGGGCACAGGCTCGTCCTGCGGGGCAGGGATATTTCCGCCCACCTTGACGGCTGTTTCGGGACGGCTCTCCTCTGCGCCACCCTCGGCGACGGCGTTGACAAGCTGCTGCGGACGGTTCAAGCCGAGGATATGGCAAAGGCTCTCGCCGCCGACGCGCTGGCGTCCGCCGCCGTTGAGCAGGTCTGCGACCGCGCCGAAACCGAGATAGGGGAGCGTTTTGCGGGAAAATTTACCACTTGGCGGTTTTCCCCGGGGTACGGCGATTTCCCCCTCGAATGTCAGGGGGACTTCCTCGCGGCGGTAAACGCAATGCGCACCGTGGGCGTGTGCGTGACCGAGGGCGGCTTGCTGACCCCCACAAAGTCGGTGACAGCGGTTATCGGCATTGCGGACGAACCGATTTCCAAAAAAAGGCAAGGCTGCGGGACGTGCAAAATCCGAGAAAAATGCGATTTCAGAAAGGCAGGAAAAACGTGCTATGAATAAAAAAGAAATTTTTTGTAAACTTTTGTCGGACAATGAGTTCGTCTTTTTGGACGGCGCAATGGGCACAATGCTCCAAGCGAAGGGTATGGAGAGCGGCGGCATTCCCGAAATGTTAAATTTTGACAAACCCCACTGGATAGAGGACATTCACTCGGCGTACGTTGCGGCGGGGGCGAATATCGTCTATGCCAACACTTTCGGCTGTAACCGTTACAAAATGGCAGAAACAGGGAAAAGTGTGTCCGAAATAATAAAAGCGGCGGTGGGAATTGCCAAGAAAGCCTGTTGCGATAAGGCTTTGACGGCGCTTGACATAGGTCCCATAGGTCAACTTTTAGAACCCACGGGCAGCCTGACTTTTGAGGAGGCTTACGACATTTTCAAGGAACAAGTCGTCGCGGGAGTACAGGCGGGGGCGGACGTTTTGGTTTTCGAGACTATGACGGACTTGTACGAGCTGAAAGCGGGGGTGCTCGCCGCCAAGGAAAACAGCGATTTACCAATAATTGCCACGATGACTTTCGAGCAGAATATGCGGACTTTCACAGGCTGCTCCGTGTCCGCAATGGCTCTGACAATGGAGGGTCTGGGGGTCGATGCGATCGGCGTGAACTGCTCCCTCGGTCCGAAAGAGCTTGAACCTGTCGTGGCAGAATTTTCCAAATGGACTAACTTGCCAATCGTCGTCAAGCCCAACGCGGGACTTCCCGACCCGGTTACCAACAAGTACGACGTTTCCCCCGTCGAGTTTGCGGACAGTATGGCAAATCTTGTAAAATACGGGGTAAAAATAGCGGGCGGCTGCTGCGGGACTTCCCCTGAATTTATCGGTGCATTGGTTCACCGTCTTAAAGAGATGAAGTACACAAAGCAGACCCCCACACTTGAAGCGGCGGTGTGCAGTCCCGCAAAAACTGTGGTTATTGACCAGCCGCGAATTATCGGCGAGCGCATCAACCCCACGGGCAAAAAGCGTTTCAAGGAGGCTCTGAAGTCCGAGGACATCGGCTACATTCTCGGGCAGGCGATCGAGCAAATCAACGCGGGGGCGGACATTCTGGACGTGAACGTGGGTCTGCCCGAAATCGACGAAAAGGAAATGATGGTAAAAGTTGTCAAAGCCTTGCAGGGCATAACCGACCTGCCGCTGCAGCTGGACAGCACCCGTCCCGACGTGCTTGAGGCGGCTTTGCGGGTGTACAACGGCAAGCCGATTGTCAACTCGGTGAACGGCGAAAAGTCGTCAATGGCGGCGATTTTGCCCCTCGTAAAGAAGTACGGCGCGGCTGTGGTTGGACTTGCCCTCGACGAGGGTGGCATACCCAAAACCGCCGAGGGGCGTTTCCAAATTGCGGAAAAAATCCTCGCAAACGCCGAAAAAACGGGCATTCCCAAGCGGGACGTTTTCATAGATTGTCTTACGCTAACCGCCTCGGCGGAACAGGCGGCGGTTATGGAAACTGTTACAGCACTTCACCGCGTTAAAACGGAACTGGGTCTGAAAACCGTGCTGGGAGTGTCAAATATTTCCTTTGGACTGCCAAACCGCGAGCTTGTGAACTGCAATTTCCTGCAAATGGCGCTGACGAACGGGCTTGACCTGCCCATAATCAACCCAAACGCGCCGCTGATGACGGGTGCGGTGCGGGCGTACAAGCTGCTGACAAATATTGACAAAAATTCGGCGGACTTTATTGCCGCCTACTCGGGCAGTAATTTTACCACTTCGGTAAGTACCGCAAACGCCGTCCCTGCCTCAAAATCCGAGGCTAACGACCTGCCCGCCGCCATTGCCAACGGTCTGAAAGAGGAGGGCGCGCGGATTACCGCGGAACTGCTGAAAACCACCGACAGTATGGAAATTGTTGACAAAATGTTGATTCCCGCACTTGACAAGGCGGGGGCGGAATTTGAAAGTGGGAAAATTTTCCTGCCGCAGCTGATAATGGCGGCAGGCGTGGCGCAGGCGGCGTTTGAGGTCATCAAGGAGCACATGGCGAAAAGCGGCGGCGCGTCCGTCAGCAAGGGAAAAGTGGTGCTGGCGACGGTCAAGGGGGACATTCACGACATCGGCAAGAATATTGTAAAGGTGCTTTTGGAAAATTATGGCTTTGATGTAATAGATTTGGGACGTGACGTTCCCCCCGAAAACGTTTTAGATGCCGCCGTTAAGCACAATGTTAAGGTTGTGGGGCTTTCCGCGCTGATGACAACCACTCTCGGGGCAATGGAAGAAACTGTCAAACTTCTGCACGAAAACAACGTCCCCTGTAAAATTGTGGTAGGCGGGGCAGTTCTCACCCCCGAATACGCAGAAAAAATCGGTGCGGACTTCTACGCAAAGGACGCAAAAGACACGGTTGACGCCGCTAGAAAGGTGTACGGAGTATGAAAATAGGAAAAAGTTACCTATTAATTTTTGTAATGAGTATAATATCTTTTATACTATTTGTATTATTTACGGGCGGGGCAGTATACACATTTTTCTTTAGTCAAAGGGTCATAGAGGCTATGGGTGTCGGCGGAGTTTTCGTGGTTATAGGCGCGTCCATCGTACTGATAATCGCGGTTTCCGCCGCTGCTGCAACGGCACTGCTGGGTATATTTGGAATAATTTGCGCCCGCCAAAACGGCAAATTTTCCATAGGCTGCCTAATTATGGGAGCAATTCCCACACTTTTTACCGCGTTTGAAATCGTCCAAAGCCTTTTGGACGGGAGCTTTGAGCCGATAATGTTCCCGATTTTCCTCTATTTCGGACTGTACACCGCAGGCGCGGCAATGGCGTACATAGAAAAAAGAAACGGCGGGAAATAATTCCCACCGTTTAGCAAATATTTCATAAAAATTCAGCAAATAGTCTGCAAATATTTCACAATTCTTTAATAATTCTGCTTACAATATCAATTATCGAACCGTCCCCCGAAACGGTAATTTTGGAATTTTCCCGATAAAGGGGCACACGGCTGTTGTAAATAAATTCCAGTTCCTCCTTGGTGTTGCTCATCACAATTGGACGGTTTCCGTCCCCCGAAATTCGGGAATAACAATCCTCGAACGGAACGTCTATGTAGACCACAATCCCTTTCTCCGCCGCGATTTCCGCGTTTTCCTTTTTCAGCATCGCGCCGCCGCCGCAGGCTATTACACCCTTCTTTTCGGCAAGCTCCCGAATTGCCGCCGTTTCCGTTTCGCGGAAATATTTTTCCCCTTTTTCCGCAAAAATTTCGGGAATTTTCATTTTTTCCCTCCGCACGATAAACTCGTCCATATCGTAAAATTCGCAGCCCAGCTTTTGCGCCAAAAGCAAGCCCACGGAGGTCTTTCCGCAGCCCATAAATCCGCAAAGATAAATCGTTTTCATAATCAAATCTTCCTTTTTATTTGGTTTCCTCCGGGAGGTCGGCGGTGTACTCAAGCATCTTGTTTTTAAGCTCCTCCTCAAGGCAGGAGTAGAACATTGCGAAAAGCACATCCGAAAATCCCAGCAAAAACATGTTTTTATTGGTAATTTCCGCCAAAGACGGCACGCAGGTATAGATATAGGTTTTATACCAATCCGCCGTAAATGGCGGCAGTTTTTTGCCTTTTCGCACAAGGTACTTCGTCTCCAAAAAGGTTTCGGCGATAAGGTCGTTGTAATTTTCCGCTCCCTTTTCCATAACCGAATTATACAGTTTGTATAATTGGTCGTCGGACATGCAGTCGTCGTTGACCCGAACCGTTTTCAGCGTGGGTATACGTACCGCAAACGAGTACACAATCATCGGCAGAACCCTGTTGTACTCGTCGCCGAGCATCTCCCCGCAGGTGTATTCGTTGATACGCAGTCCGAGAGCCTGCAAGCTGTCGGAGTCGGTGATGTTATTCAGCACCACCTTGAACGCGTCCTTGATGCTGACGTTGTAAAAGTCGCTTTCCGACAGCGAATAGATGTATTTTATGGCGTTGTACAGGCTCACGCCGCCCTTGATGATAGTGTCCGCAAGCCCCGTAATGGCGGTGGTTTCGTTAATAAAATCCATCAGTTTTCTCCTTTATCGTTCTTTCCGTAAGCGTCCTCCCGGGTGAGACGTTCCCACTGGGGCGCCTTGACCTCCACGGGTTTCTTTTTGGGAGAATTTTCCTCCCCGTCCTCTTCCTCAAACGCCGCGACCGCATCCATAAGCGTGTCAAAGGTTTGGGGTGTAAACGGTTTCACGTCCACGTTTTCCGAGGAAATAACCGAGGTCAGCTGCGGCTCTTCCTTTGCTTTCGCTTTTTTGGACGTACTCTTTTTCTTTGTCTTGCCCTTGCCGCCGTTTCCGTAAGGCTTTTCCTCCGGTTCGTAGTTGGTTTTGTTTTTTGCGGCAATTTTTACCTCTTCGTACAATTTGTCGGAATAATCCAAAAATTCCTCAAACTGAGCAAGGGTCGCCTCGCCGATTTTCAAATTCCGTTTCATGTTTGAAAGGTACTGAGACCACTCCCGGAACTCGTTCTCGTCGAAACCGCGGTTGACCCGCTTGTAAAGGGCGTTGTACAGCTTTTGCCCCCGCTTTTCCGTCTCCTTGGGAATTTCCGCCGGCACGGGCTTGGGCGGCTCGGGAATGTCGGGAATGAGGGTGGTCTGAATTTCCGTCTCCGCCTCCCTCAAAAGAGCCTCCTGCTGTTTGCGCAGCTCCTCTTCCTGCGCCTGTTTGCGCCTCATTTCCTCCTCGTTCGCCTTTGCCGTCTCCAGCGCGATTGCCTCGCAAAGCTCCTCGTACTGGCGGCGGCAGGTCTTTCCCGAGCTGTTCACCCTGTCGCAGCGGGTGTTGTCGTCTTTCGCGGTGAAGTACCGTCCGCAGTTTTCGCACTTGCGGAAAACCACGTCGCACTGGTACATAAGCTCGAATTCCAAATCAATCGCCGCCTTTAAGCTGTCGGGCATGTAGAGCAGCGGCGGGTTGTTGCGTATCGTCTCGAGGGCGAACTTCATGTCAAGCTCGCCGGGGCGGGGCATATTTTTTATGTACCCATACGCCTCCATGGAGAGCTGGTCGCCCAGCTGCGCCGTATTTTTCAGCTTGGACATATCCTGCGCCTGCGCCAAAACCTCGGAAAAACGGCGGTAAATCCCCTTTGCCACCTTGCTTATGGCAAACGCGGCGTTTGGGAGGTTGGCGGGGCTGTAAATTTTTACCGTCGGCAGCGAGTTTTCGGGGCAGCCCAGCTCGTTCGCCGCCACCGACACCGCAAGGTCGAAGTATTCCTTGCGGACGCGGAACGTCTCGTTCTCAATCACGCTTTGGTTCTCATCGGGGCTGAAAATGAAGTCCACCTTGTTGCGGGCGTACTCCTGGAGCTTTACAACGCTTGACCAGCGGTTTGCGGCGCGGTTGGTTTTGTACTCCGAAATGCGGCGGAAAATCGCCGTCTCGTAAAGGTTTTTCGGTGAAATGCACCTCGCCCAAAGCTCCTCCAGCCCGATACGCTCGCTATGGCAGATGTACTCGATAATGCAGTCCGTGGCAATCTCGGAGTAATCGGTGTTTATGCACGCCTCGATGTAGGGGTGCGCCTTGCTGATGACGGCTTTCGCGTTGGCAATGACGTTCTGGGGCAAACGCCCCGACTTGCGGGCGGACCGCCCCGCCTCGATGCACTGTTCCCAAAAGTATGTAAAATCGAACTCTATAAAATGCAGCAGGGTTTTTGAAAGCTCTATTTTATAAAAGTTGTTGTTGTCTTTCACGGCAAATCTGACTATATTTTCCATTTCAAAAGCCCTCCGAGTAAATTTTTTGCGGAAATTTTCAATACCTCTTTATTATAGCACACTTTTTTCCCTTTTTCAATTATTTTGACAAAAAATTTTGCGGCACGTCAATTTCCCCCTTTTGTGTACAAAGTACCGCAAACCACGCTGTACACAGCGTTTGAGCAAAGTTACAGCCGCAAAAATATTTACGGCTGTAATAAAAATATAATAAATTATTTACGATTTCTCTGCAAATGCTCAGCAATTATTTAATAAATGATACCGTTCTCATCGGCGTGGTAAGTTTTTCCTTTTACGGTAAAATCACCCGTCTTCTTAACGCCGTTTTTGTAGTAATAGCGGTTGTTTCCGGACTTTACAAACCCCGTGAACGTCCCGAGACACCTGCCGTCCGCGGCAAATTTGTAACGTTTCCCGCCGATAGTTGTGTTTTTCGTGGCAAGAGTGCCGTCCTGCTTTATGAAATATTTTTCGCCGTCAAGGGTGAACCAGCCTTTTTTCGTGTACCCGTAAACGTTTATGACGTAATTGGTAGACGTGTCCTCCGCGCGTAGCTTTTTCAAATCGTTTATCTGCTCGGTTTTGTCCTCGTCAAACATATTGCGGAGCACGGTAATCTCGTCTCCCGCAACCGCGAAAGTCGCGCCGAATTTGTCGTTGTTTTCGACGTATATTTCGGCGGGGTCGGCAGGGGAGCTCTTTATCTCGTTAAAGCGTTCCTCAATGTCCTGTTTGCCGCTTTGCCAGCCGAGCTTTCCGTCGGGAGCGCGGTTCACAATGAAAAACGCGGTAACCTTGCCGCCGCACACAATTGGAAAATAATAGGAGGTATATCCGTCGTCGGGGTCGGGGTAAATATCCCTCATAACAAGGGGCGCGGCGAGAGCTGCCGATTTAGCCTCGCTTTCGGTAAGACCAACGGTTGTCAGAACGTGCTCAGAGATTGCGTACGCAAACATTTCCTCGGCGTATTCCGTGACTTCCGCAGGCGCGGGTTCGCTTTTCACAAAGATGAGCCTATCCTCGGCAAACGCCGTCACTGCGGCGGCTGCGGCGACAATTGCCGCAGCGATAAGGGTACATAAAATTCTTTTCATTTTTACCAATCCTTTCTATTTTTGGGCGTGATTTGCACGTCCTATAAATAATACACTTCAGCCGCCCGAAATTTTTCATTTGGGGGGAATTTTTCTGTATTTTCTATGTTCTGCACAAAAATCTTTTTGTAATTTTGTGTAATATTTTGCCGTCAAACCCATTGCCAAAACAGAATAAATGTGCTATAATTTACAAAGAGCATAGAAAATTTGCAAAAAAAAGAGGATTTGCGTACACTTTTATCGGGGACGGCACCCATAGCAAAAAACGGCAAAAAGTTACAAAATTTGAGAAATCTATCCTTTATTTTCCAATTTCTATCTTCTAAAAGGTAACAAGGGGAAGTAACCCATGGAAAAAAACGTTATTGTTACGGATATTTTCGGTAACGAAATCGGTCGGACGTACCCCAAAAGGGCGCGGGGACTGGTAAAAAAAGGCAGGGCGGAGCGCGTCTCCGAACTCTGCATAAAGCTACTCGAAGGCGCGAAAACTCCGCCCGTAAAGGATACGGAGGATTTTAAAATGAGTAAAGTTATAAATTTCAATGCCCAAGAGTTTCAATTCGACGAAAACTGCAATTCACTGGACGGTCGACCCGTAAACGCGGGCGACAGGCTGTTTGTTTCCGATTTTGACGGCGAAAACGTGCAGGTTTTCGAGATAGGCGACTGGCACTGGACTTGGTCGCAAATCAAGTGTGAGAAACAGCTTGAACCCAACACCGACTATGTGTTCCGCTTTGCGGTGCAGGGCGGCGTGAACGACACGGGGGACGGGCAGTCCCGCTTTATTATTGAGCGCGGCAAGGATTGGGAGAACAGCTTGCAGTACCCCATCGAAAAAAGCCGTTTCAAGCCAACGTTAAGCAAGAAAACGCAGGACGGTCTGCTGAGGGTCTACGAAATACCGTTCAACAGCGGCGAAAGCGGTTTGGTGACGTTCCTGTTGGACGCCCTCCATTTTGTGGAAACCATTATGCCCGCAAAGGAGCTTGACGCTTACGCCGAGCTGGAGGATTGGACATACGCGGACGTTTGGCGGGAAATCCAAGAGCGGCAGGAAAACGAAAATAATTTCCGCGGCAACGGCGGATATCTTGACTTAAACGGCGCGGTTATTAAGGACGGCGATGTGCTTAAAAAGTTTATTGAATTGGCAGAAAAAGGCAATTATGTGAATTTAAGCGGCGCCGTACTCGGCGGCGAAGATGACGAAGACGACGGCGAATGATACCCCAAGGCGTTGAATAATTTTTAGCAGAATAAAGTCCCTCGGCTTTTGCCGGGGGACTTTTTTTGTTTCCGCAAAAATTTTGAAAAAATACTTGCAAAACGGTAAAAAGTGTGGTATAATATTGTTACTTACGGATTTATCCGATATATAGGTGTGCGGGCCCTGTGCAACAAAGCACCGTGAACCATGTCAGGCGGGGAACCGAGCAGCATTAAGCGGAACGTTTCGTGTGCCGCAGCAAGCCTGCACACCTATGTATCGGATTTTTATTTGAGGTGATTTTATGCGCGGATACGGCAGGCGCGCTCCCGAACCGTTATCGGAGATAAGCCGCTTTCTCCCGTGGCTGGCGGCTCACGTGGTCGTGGGCGTTATTTTGGGCGCGTATTTTGTGGCGGACGAATACGGCGAGGAAATTATTGGAATTTACTACAAACCCGTTGCTGTCGCGGCTTTGGCGGCGGCGGTGCTGGCGTTTGTTTCCTGGCTGCTTTTGGGCAGGCGCGACCCCAAGCGGAATATCGAGCTGGGCGACTTCGACAGAATGATGGTCTACGGCAGGTTCGGCGGCGGCAGGAATTCCAAACGCCTTAAAGACGCGGTTATCGAGCTGCACCTTTGCAACTTCAACGACGCCCTCGACGAGCTGAAAGAAATCGAGGAAGAGGAGGAGGACGAGGGCAGGCTCTCGGTGGTAAAATTTTACATGGGACGCTGCTACCAGCTTATGGGGTACCCCGCAAACGGCGCGAGGTACTTCGGCGAGGCGATCGACAACGGTCTGAAACTGAACGATACCTACCTTTTGGAGGCGCGGTGTCTTACTCAAAACGGCAGGTTCGACGAGGCGGTGGACTGCTATAAAGTCCTGCTGGAAAGGGATTGCTACTTCGACTTTATTTATACGGATATTGGAATTGCCTACCTGAAAAAGGGAGACAGCGAGAACGCCCTGTCCTACTTCAAAAGGGCGGTGGACGAGGGGAAAAATTACCCGTTCGCGCTGGGCGGCTGTTCGCTGGCGTACCTACAGATGAAAAATTTGGAAGAAAGCGGAAAATATTACAAAAAAGCCCTTATGTGCAATATGGAGGACTTGAACGGGTTTAAGGTTTTTTACTGCAATATCGCCGAATCTGTGGGACTTTACGACGAAATCGACCCCTCCATAAAACGCCGCCGCGGCTTTGACGGCGATGACGATGATGAAATTATGAGATGAGCGAGGTGTGAGCGAAATGTATAAGGCGCTGTACAGAAAATACCGCCCCATGACCTTTGACGACGTTGTTTCACAGTCCCACATCACCACCACTTTGCGCAACCAGCTTATCGGCGGCAAGACCGCTCACGCCTACCTTTTCACGGGCTCGAGGGGCACGGGCAAGACCACCTGCGCGAGAATTCTCGCAAAGGCTCTGAACTGTCTGCACCCCGTCGACGGCAACCCCTGCCTTGAGTGCGAAATCTGCCGCGACGCCGAGGAAAACGCCCTGTCCGACATTATCGAAATCGACGCCGCCTCAAACAACGGCGTGAACGACATTCGCGACCTGCGCGACGGGGCGGTGTACACTGCCGAACGGTGCAAGTATAAGGTGTACATCATCGACGAGGTGCACATGCTGTCCAACGAGGCGTTCAACGCCCTCTTGAAAATTATGGAAGAGCCGCCTCCCCATGTTAAATTCATACTTGCCACCACCGAGATACACAAGGTTCTGCCCACGATTTTGTCAAGGTGTCAGCGGTACGACTTCAGGCGTATCCTGCCGAAGGACATCACGGAGCGGCTTATGTACGTGGCAGAAAAGGAAAATATTTCCTTAGACCGTGAGGCTGCCGAGCTTATCGCCAAAACCGCCGACGGCGGCATGCGGGACGCCCTTTCGCTGCTTGACCAGTGCATAGCGTTCTCCGAAAACGTTACCCTCGACATCGTTTCGGGGGCGGCGGGAATTGCGGGCAGAGAGCCTGTTTTCGACATTATGGAGGCTGTGGCGGACAAAAACGCGGGCAAAGCTGCGGCGGTCATCGACGAGCTTTACGGCATGTCAAAGGATATGCAAAAACTTTGCGACGAGCTGATTTCCCGGTTTCGCGACGTTATGATGGTGAAAGCCGTGCCTAACAACGCCGACCTGCTTGCGTGCATGCCGAGCGAGATTGAGCGCATCAAGGCTTTGGCGGACAGGCTGACGCTGGAAGAGATTATGCGTATTCTGGAAATTTTGCAGGCGGGCAACGAGCGCATCGCCCGTGTCAGCTCAAAGCGTGTGGAAATCGAGATGTGCCTGTTAAAACTATGTTCACAAACGCCCTCTCAGACCGCACAGTCCCCAAGCAGCGACCTTACCGCAAAGCTTGATATGCTTGAGCAAAAGCTGGCGGCGGTGCAGCAAAATTCCTTTAATAACAGTACATCAAATATTGGGGGAAATTACCAATCGGCGCGGCAAAAGACAGCTCCACCCGCGCAAAATCAAGGGGGCGCGCCCGTAAAGCTGAACCGTGAAAATTTCGTCCCCGAGGACAGGTGGACGGATATTCTGGAAAAATTTGCCGAAACCTGCCCCTCCGTAAGCGGGACTTTGAACGGCTCCCGCGCCGAAAGGAGCGACGCGGACATGGTTATGGTGATATTTACCAAAAACACCTTGTTTTCAAAACTTCTGCAAAACAAGGAAAACGGCAAAAAAATGCGGGAGGCAATAAAGGAAATTACAGGCAAAAATTACCAAGTAATAGAAAAATGCGTTGCCAAACCCGAGGACAGCGAGAACAGACTTCAGGGAATTCTCGACAAAGCGCGGGAAAACGGCGTTCCCGTAGAATGAGTTGGAAAAATCAGCCAAATGGCGTGATTATAAAATTGACACCGCCGCGTGCGGGGAAAGGTTGAAAAAAATGAAAGCAAGATTACCACAAGGAATGGGCGGCGGCGCTCAGAATATGAACGGAATGATAAAGCAGGCGCAGAAAATGCAGGCGCAAATCACCGAATTGCAGGAGGACATCGAGAACAGAGAATTCTCCACAACCGTCGGCGGCGGCGCGGTTCAGGTCACGCTTTCGGGCAGAAAGGAGATTAAGAGCCTGACAATAAAGCCCGAGGTCGTTGACCCCGAGGACGTTGAAATGCTCCAAGACTTGATTATAAGCGCGTTCAACGACACCGTCAAGCAAATCGAGGAGACCACCGAAAAGGAAATGGGCGCGATTACGGGCGGAGTTTCTTTCCCGGGACTTTTCTGATTATGTACAAATTATGTAGTATTTGCTAATCGTTTGCAGACTATTTGCTAATATTTGCAGAATTTTTATGAATTATTTGCGGCATACGTTGACATTTGACGCGTATGCCGATATTTTCGGAGGTACTATTTATATGGCTAACAGTACGGCTCTGCCGCTTGTTTTGCTTGCGGAGCATTTTGCGAGACTCCCCGGCATCGGCATGAAAAGCGCCCAAAGGCTCGCCTATCACGTTATGAGCATGACGGAGGAGGAGGCGCGTTCTTTCGCGGACGCCATAATCAACGCCCACAGTACGGTAAAATGCTGCGCTGAATGTCAAAATTTAACAGAAAACGAGCTTTGCCCCATTTGCTCCGACGACCTGCGAAACCGCGGCATAATCTGCGTGGTGGAGACCCCCAAGGACATCACCGCCTTTGAGCGGACGAACGAGTACAACGGGGTTTATCACGTCCTCCACGGGCTGATTTCGCCGCTGGACGGCATAACCCCCGACAAAATTCGGCTCAAGGAATTGCTGGCAAGAATTTCCAAAGGCGGGGTCGAGGAGGTCATCATGGCGACGAACCCCACGGTTGAGGGGGAGGCGACGGCGATGTACATTTCCAAACTTTTGAAACCGCTGGGGGTCAAGGTCACGAGGCTGGCGTTCGGCTTGCCGATTGGGGGAAGCCTTGAATTTGCCGACGAAGTAACGCTTTTTAAGGCGCTTGAAAACCGCAACGAGATATAAAAGTTCATAAAAATTTTACAAAAAATCTCCATAATTTTTGCACCCCAAAAACGTTTATTAAGTAAAGGACTTTTGAAAGGAGTGCTGTTATGAAAAAATATTTTTGGATTTTTATGGCAATTTGTACGGTTCTGCTGGTGGGCTGCGGGAAAGCGGAGGCGAGCAGTTCGGCGCAGCCGGCGAAAATTACCGACGGTACGTCTAAAGCCGAAAATGCCGATACCGCCGAAAAAACCCTGCCCGACAAGGTCACGGCGGCGGCTTTGAAACTGGAGGGGGACGTGCTGACGGTAAAAATTACCAACAACAGCCGCCGCGATTTCAGCTACAGCGAGGACTTTTCCTTGCAGCGGCAGGTCGACGGCAAATGGCAGGATATGCCAATCCCCGAGGAGAATAAGTCCGCCGACGAACGCGTCGTGAAAAGGTTCGGCATGTTGGAGCAAAGCTATGATTTGAGCGGCTGCGGCGGGCTTTCCGAGGGGAATTACCGCGTCGTCACGGACAAATTTTCGGCGGAATTTTATGTGGACGGCTCAAACGGTACGGCATATTTTTACAAAAATGGAAATGAATGGGTTCCCGAGGCTCTGTACGCGGCTGACGCGCCCCCCGCAATGGATGGAATTTCCGCAATAGTGGCGGCGCAGGACAAAAATTCCCTGACAATTCGGCTGACAAACTGGGGACGTTACAACGACGGTCCGCAGGCTTTGGAGTACGGCTTTTTTTACCATGTTGAGGTATTTCTTGGCAAAAGGTGGTATAAAGTCCCAACAAATGACACAAATTTTGCCTTTCCCTTAACTCTGGGCATACTTGAGCCGCACCAAACGACGGAATTAACTTATTATTTCAATATGTACGACGAGCTCCCCGAGGGGCGTTACCGCGTGATAAACGGCGATGATTTTTGGGTGGAATTTACGGCGGGGACGGAAATAATTCCCAAAAACAGCCTTGCGGACGGCGCGGTAAGGTCGGTCAACATTTCTTATTACGAGGAATACGCCGACGGCAGCAACAGCGTTATTATGGAATATATTGACAAAAGTACTGAAATAAGTAAAATTTTGGCAATAATTTCCGCCGAACCTGCCGAAAGGGTCGACAATTGGTCGGGGAATATGGTAAAAGCTCCCATTTTCGGCATATCCGCCACGGACAAAAGCGGCTGGAAATTTGAGGGAGTTTGGTCGGACGGCTACTGGATAAATCAGTACGGCGAGGCGTACCGCCTTGATTTGGATATTGAGGAGCTTAAACGGGAAATCGTGCGGTATGAAACGAAAACAATAAGTAAAGACGGCTTTATGGCTTGGCTTTGCTGCGGGAAATATCTTTGTTTGGACGAAAACGGCTGGATTGCGGCGCGTCTCCGCCCCTCCGAGTATCTGGCGGAACTTCCCGAAAACGTTTCGGCGAAAATCACAAGGTGGACGGCGGATTCCGTCACCGTGCGGTACTCAAACAGCGGCAGCCGCGATTGGCTGTACGGCGAGCATTTCGACCTCAGCGTACAGCTTGACGGCGAGTGGTACGACGTCCCCGAAAGACCCGGAAACTGGGGATTTACCGACGTTGGGATAAATCTCCCCGCAGGGGAAACGCGGGAAAAAACTTACGGTTTTTATATGTACGGCGACCTGCCGGACGGGCACTACAGAGTTACCGCAAACGGTTTCGCCCTTGAATTTGATTACGTCAAGGCTTTGCTGGAAGTTTCCGCCGACGAGACAGCGGAAACAGAAATTGTTTGATAAAAGTGTTTGCGGATTTGTGCATAATACGTCAATTGCGGCATATAATATTGTTGCAATTGACGAAAATGCGCAGTAATTATTGACAAAACGCGCAAAATATGATAAAATGTATAAGTCGCTTGAAAAGTAAGAGCCGCATTGGGATATAGCCAAGCGGTAAGGCAGCGGACTTTGACTCCGTCATTCCGGTGGTTCGAATCCACCTATCCCAGCCAGTCAAAAAGTTCGCCTTTAAGCGGACTTATATTTTGGGGTGTCGCCAAGCGGTAAGGCACTTGACTCTGACTCAAGCATTTCCGGGGTTCGAATCCCTGCACCCCAGCCAAAGTCACCCATTTATGTGGGTGACTTTTTTATTATGTAAATTCAAGTGGGCAAGTGTTATTTTGTGTAAATTTACCACGAAAACTCTTGACAATTTACTAAAACCGTGTTATAATGTGATAACTAAATAATTTATTTAGCAGAATAAAAATCGCCTTGCTGTATATACATAACTAACGGAGGCGATAAAATGAAAGATAAAAAGGAGCGTGAAATTATGGCAGTTATGACGAAACCCGTAAACAAGGCAATGATAACGTCCGAAAAAAACGCTGAAAAAATGGTTAAAAGCGCCGACCCTGCTTTAATGGAGCGCATTTTGAAAAACGCGGAAAGGATTAACAAGCAGTTTGTTAATAAGGAAAAATAATGCTCGGACAAAATATTCGGCTTGAAACCGTAATTCTTGATAAAGACAACAGGGGTACGAGTTTTACAAAAGAAACGGCTTTAAGGATTTTATTGAACTGGCAATAAAAAGCAGCGACAGGTTTGTAGACGATTGTCACCCAATGTTTATGGCTATACGTTAAAAAGTCCCCGTTGACCGAAATCAGCGGGGATAATTTTAAATTTTTCAACTGTTTCCAAAACGGAAACAGTTGCTGTTCTAACCTCTGAAAGGAGTGCTTTTTTTGAAAAAATTTACAAACACCCTCCTCCGCGCAATCCTGACAGGTTTTGCCATCGGAATAGGCGGGGCGGTGTACCTTTCCTGCGACAGCAAATATCTGGGAGCGTTCCTGTTCGGGACGGGTCTTTTCGTGATACTTTCCTTCGGGTTCAACCTTTTCACGGGGAAAGTCGGCTACGCGGTGGAAAACAAACCCGCCTACATAATCGACCTGCTGATTATATGGCTGGGCAACCTAATCGGCACGTCCGCAATGGGGGGAATGCTCCTGCTGACCCGCATTTCGGGCATAGGCGAAAAGGCTGCGGAAATGTGCGCCGTAAAGCTTTCGGACACCGTACCCAGCATACTAATCCTGTCGTTTTTCTGCGGAATGCTGATGTTCATCGCCGCGGACGGCTTTAAAACCTCGGAAAACCCCGTTGCAAAGGTGCTCATGGTGTTCCTGCCGGTTATGGTATTTATATTAAGCGGGTATGAACATTGTGTGGCTAATATGTTTTACTTCACGGTAGGCGGCGCATGGTCTGCAAAGGCTTTTGGGTACTTGCTTTTAATGTCGCTGGGCAACGCCTTGGGAGGAATGTTCATTCCGCTGGTGCGGAAAGGCTTTGTAAAATAGAGGATAGAAAATAGAGGGCAGAGGATAGAATTAGGTTTGTGCTTTTATTCTGTCCTCTTTTTATTTTTTTGGTGGAACTGTTGGTTGTTCCGTTAATTGGTTGGTTGTTTCGCTTGCAGGGCTTTCGCGGTTTTTGGTATGTGTGTTTGTTTTGGTTTTTTTGTGTGGGAGTTGGTTACTGCACGCGTTCCACAAGGCGGGGGTTGCCCCCGCGCTCTCTTTTTCCTTACTCTCCTCCACCCCCGCTACGCTACTTGCTGTTAAAATTTGGTTAAATACAGTAGCACAATAATAAACTTTTTCCCGCCTAATTATGCACGTATGAACGCGCATCTATGCGCATTTGAAATAGAAACAGTTGCCGTGAACCTGTGGGCTCTAATATCCAACCTCCTGCCAAATAACCACGTATTTAACTCGCGGAGATTTCACCGCGCTGAGGAGAACGAAAGCTCTCTAATAGCGTAGCAGGGGTGGGTGAGAGAAAGGAAAAAGATGAGCGCAAAATGCCGCAAACGGCATTTCGGGGAAAAAACATAGGGAGAGGGCGGGGGCGGCGTGCGCCCAACTATTACATTGAGCCCCCGCCCTCTTCCTTTGGTTGTTCCCTTCGCTCCCCTGTGAACGAGGAATAGTTTATATCAAAGCCTCTAAAATTCAAAAACAAACCAACATAAACAGGGGTAGGGCGGGGGCTTGCTCCCGCCTTGTGGGACGCGCACCGCACCAACTCCCACACATAAAAACCAACACAAATATACATACCAAAAACCGCAACGCCCTGCAAACGGAACACCACACCAAATAACGGAGCATACCAACAATTACCAAAAAAAAATTTTAAAAACCCTGTAACGTTTTGCTGTCAAAAAAGTTTAATATACAGAAAGGCAAGGGAGGTGAGCCGCTTGAAGTTTGACGAAACCTACAGAAAATACGCGGATATGGTTTTCAAGTACATTATGGCAATGTGCGGGGACGAGCTTTTGGCGGAGGAGCTTACCCAGGAAACCTTTTTCCGCGCGGTAAAAAACGCGGACAGTTTCGACGGGAACGTCAAAGTGACAACATGGCTTTGCAGCATTGCCAAAAACGCCTATTTCACCCATTTAAAACGGCAAAGCAGATACGCCGAAATCGACCGCGAACCCTCTTATGAGGCGGACCTGCTTGACCGGGAAAACTGCCGCGACATCTACAAGGCGGTGCACAGCCTTGAAGAGCCGTACCGTGAAATCGTCCTGCTGCGAATTCACACGGACATGAACTTCGCGGAAATAGGCGACATCTTCGGCAAGTCGGAAAACTGGGCGCGGGTGACGTTCTATCGGGGCAAAGAGAAACTAAGGAAAATATTGGAAAGCGAGGAATGACTATGGACGTTACCTGCAACATTATCGAGGATTTGCTGCCCCTTTACGCGGACGGCATCTGCTCCGAGGATACAAAAACGATTATCGAGCACCACGCGGCGGTTTGCCCCGAGTGCAGGGAAAAATTGGCGGCAATGACCGCCGAGCTTGAAAAACCCGAAAAAAAGGGCAAGGCGGAAAATCCTTTTAAAAAGGTGAAATGGCATTATTTCAGGCTTGCGGCGGTAACGCTGCTGATTTGCGCGGTGGTTATCGCGCCGCTGTCGGCGGTGTGGTATCTGTCCACCAACGCCTATTTTGACAAGGGGTACACTTGGTCGTCCCTCGGTATGGATATAAAACTGCACGGTCTCGCCCGCCTGCTTAAACGGGGCAAGTACCGAGAATTTATGGACGAACTGGAGCTTTACTACGTTGAAGAGCAGTACACCCCCGAGGAAATCAATATGTACAAGGATATGTTCGCCGAGGATTTGGAAAATTATTTTTCGCAGCACAAAATAAGAACCGTACTGACAAACGTCGAGAGCGGCGAGTGCGAAAACGGCAGTTTGACTATTGTTGCGGACGGCGACGAGCCTGTCGAAATATATTTTACTTTGTACGATAACGGTCGGCTTATGTACACGGCGTATAATCGAAACGCTTACTACGATACCGAACTGCCCCAATTGCAGCTGCCCAACAAAGACCACCTTAAAACTTACTTCGACTACATGAAACTTGATGAGGAGGACAGCCTTCGCTCTGCCGCCTTGTTTCTACAGACCTATAACAACAACAAGGATTTTAACTATGACTACGGAAACCATATGAAAAAAGTCAAGGAAAAATTTGTCAATATGCTTGACAAGTACACATACGTCGGCTGCGAAACGGGCGGCATAACCTATAACCGCGACTATTCCCTCAACGTCCACGAGTTTGATTATTTTAAAAGGTACTATTCCCAGTCGGCAACAATTACCATGGCTGACAAAAGCGGCGGGGAATTTACCGTAAGCTGCGAGGTTGCCGTAAATACGGAAAGCTACCCCCTGCAATGCTTGCTGGCGGTTTACGACATTGTGTACTCCGACAACACGCCCGAGGATTTCAAAGAGATGTTCGAGGACATTTTCATAGCTCTGCCGAAATCGGGTCTGTCTCTTAGCGACGGCAAATTCTACCTTAACGGCGATACCAATAACTGTTATTTTCAGGCAGAAAACGGCAAAATACAGCTTGTTACGGGTACGGAAGAGCAAATGCGTGAGTACTACCGCGCACAGTGCGAGGCTATGCCGAGCTTTGAAAATTCATTCACTTTCGAGGAATGGCGTGAACGTATCGAGGAGGATTGGCGGGAGGCTATTCCGTACATTATACACATTGACGTGGCGGGAATACCCCGCGTCGCGTGGCGTATCACTTACACAAGGAGCGGCGATATTGCGGCGTATGCAAACTCCGAATACATCGACGAAAACAGTTTTGAACACAACGAATGCCTTTTCACAAGGGTTGAGGAATAACAAAAACGGGTACATACCTTTCGGTGTGTACCCATTTTTTGGATATTATACTCTGTAGGGCGGGGGCTTGCTCCCGCCTTTTTGTTACCAAAAATTTTTTATTTCCCGACAAGCGCGTCCAATATGTCGGAAATATCCTTTGACCTCGCCTCAATAAAAAACTCCGGCTCGTGAATATGCTCCAAATAATGCGCGTCGCTGTCGTGAATAATATTGCACCCGTTCAAATACGGGTGGTCGGCTTTCAGCTTGTCGAGGAAACCCACGTGCTTGACCTCGGCGCAGGTAAAACGGCTGTCCGGGGGAATAAATCCAAGATTTGACAGCAAACTTGTGGAACTTTTATCCACGTGAGCGGGTATCATAATTCCGCCGTACTCCGTCACCTCGTCGTAAGCGCGGTCGAAACTTATGGTGGTGGCGTTAATCAGCAGGAACGGCTCTTTGCCGATGATTTCGTCGTCCTCGTCCACGATAATCTGCCTGCCGAAAACCTCCTCGTTGTTGGGAAATCTTGTCAGCATACTGTCCCGAACGTGCTCCCCGAAAGCCATAGCATTGTCAAGTTTTGGAAAAAGACAAAGCACGTGGACTTCCTCCTCCGTGGTAAGCTCCATACCCGGAATAGCCGTCACCCCGTAAGCCTCGGCGAGTTTCATCACCGCGGGGCAGTTGCCGCAGGCGTTGTGGTCCGTCACCGCGATAACGTCAAGCTGTTTCAGAGCCGCCATACCCACAATGTTCGAGGGCAGCATATCCTCGTCGCCGCATGGCGAAAGGCAGGAATGAATGTGCAAATCGTAACTTAAACGCATAGTTACACCGTCCTTTAAATCTTTTTATGTAGACGCGATAAAATTAACGGTCATGTGCATAAGCACCGACAGGGCAATGTTCTTGTTTTTGTCGTACATTATTGAAAAGCTAAGTCCGATAATAAAAAGGGGCATAACCGCCAAAAGCTGGGAAAAATCCTTGTTGATAATAACATCGCCCCAACAGTGGCTGAACGCGAACAGCGCGGCAACAAGTATATGAGCTGTAGTCCGCCTTACCCAGCCGCCGTTGCCCCGAATAAGGCGAAACAGGAAAAATCTGTAAGACGTTTCCTCAACAATCGGCGCGAAAAAAACCGCGGCAACAGTCATAAGTATTTTTACAATACCGCCTTTTTCCATATCGCCTTCGATACCCTGCTGGTTTGAGCTTTCAATGCCCAATCCCATTGAGAGAAAAATCGCGGCGGCAACCATAACAACAAGAGAAACTGCAAGAATTACAATAACGTCCGCAATGTCCTTTTCCTTTATGTCCCTGAACGAGCGGAAATACATTTTCCCGAAAAGCGCGGCGACAAGAATAAATTCTGCCAAATATACCCAAAATGTCATATTCTCCTGAATAAGCGGCACGCCCGTTCTTATAAGCAGAGAGCCGCCGAAAACGGTTAAAATCACATAAACGCCGAACGCAATGCCGCCCTTTATTTTTTCGGACTTTTCAAAGGGTTCAAGGAAATCCGTCCTCTTGACATAAGGCTTTTTCTCCTTTTTCGCGGACATACCGTCACCCCTTTATCAGCCCGTGCGCCGCCAAAGCCGCCTCAAACACGGGTTTGTCGGTGCGCAAAATCGTCACGTCCTGCTGCTTAGCCTTTTCGAGAGCGTTCTCGTCAAGCTGCGCCCCCTCCGCGAGGACGATACAGCCGCCCTCCGTCAGCACCGCCACCGCCACCGTGTTCACGTTGCCCATAACCGTCACCCACACCGACCCCGCAGGGTTTCGGGACATTGCAAACGACAGCAAATCGCAGCAGAAAATCCCCGTAAGCTCCGTATCCTCCCCGCCCCTGTTGAGCACCTCAAAGCCGCATTTTTCGGTAAATTCGCTAAGTTTCATATTACCAATCCTTTCCGTTTTATAAATGGTAAAAATTGTTACTTCTCGTCCTTGTTAAGAGAATCCAGCGTGCTGAACTGCTGCGAAATCTGATGTATGTAGTCCCGGAGCAGGTAAATGCAGTCCCGTTCCGCCGCCCTGCCGCTGACAATATCTTCCGCAAGGGCGCGGCACGTCGGCGCACCGCAGGAGCCGCAGTCCAACCCCGGGAACCTGTCGCACAACAGGCTGATTTTCGCCATTGCCGCAATGCTGTCCTTCAAACTCTTGCCGATTTTGAATACGGGGGCGTACTCTATTTCCTTTTCAAAAAACGGCTTGTCAAGCTCCGTGCCCGCAAGGTGGCTCTTGGAAACAGGCATATATTTCCTTAATCTGTCAAGTTTTGCCTTTGCAACGTAAGGGTTCTCCACCGTGAGAGTACCCCCCACGCACCCGCCCGAGCAGGCGTTAAGCTCGATAAAATCAAGGTTTGAGAACTTCTGATCCTCCAAATCCTCAAGGACTTTTATAACATTTTCAATGCCGTCCGCCGCAAGGTAGCTGTCCGTCAGCAAGCCCCCCGCCTCGCCGCCGCTGCGCCCCCAGCTGATGCCGATTTTTCCCGAAGTCATAAGCTCCGTCTCGTCGTCCACGGAATTTTTCATATGCCCCAAAATTGCGGGGTAAACGTCCTTAATCGCCACAACCGCGTCCACTTCCGACTTTTCGTACCCTATTGGCGACTTCACCGCCGTAACCTTTGCGGGGCAGGGGGAAATGAAAATTATTCCAATTTTTTCCGAGGGCAGACCCGTCTTTTCCATAGCCGTTTTTCTCGCCTCCGAGGCGGCAACGTCCATAGGCGCGGCGATTGGCAGAATGTGCTCTATAAGGTTGGGAAACCGCACGCTTATAAGCCGCACCACCGACGGGCACGCCGACGAAATAAACGGGCGCAGGTGCATATTTTCCGCCACGTACTTCCGCGAAAGCTCGCTGACAAGCTCTGCCGCCGCCGATACCTCGTAAACCGCGTCAAAGCCCATTTTCAGCAGCGCCCGCAGAACAATGTTAATATCGTCCAGATTGTTGAACTGCCCGTACAGCGACGGCGCGGGCAGCGCCACCGTGTACTCGTAATCCTCCAGTACCGAAAGCGGGTCGTAAGACGCCAGTTTCGCGTGGTGGGGGCATATTTTTATGCACTCGCCGCAGTCGATGCAGAACTCCTTTATAATAGCCGCCTTGCCGCCGCGCACGCGGATAGCCTGCGTGGGGCAGCGTTTAATGCAGTTTATGCAGCCCATGCACTTGTCCTTGTCCAGCTGCACCGAATTGCTGAATTTCATTCCGACCGCTCCTTTCTTAATTGGGTCTTTTGTAAATTTTTTATAAATTTTTGTCGTTATTTTTTTGTATAGTAATACTGCTTATGCCGCTTTTCATCACAATTTTCCGCAAAGTCGGGTTGTACATAAAAGGGCATTTTAGTACTTTTACCAAAATTTTTATTTTCAAAGGCAATATTTTTGTGCAATATTTCCCGCACGGGTTAGCGACACCGCTGTTCAGTACCTCAGCCAAAAGCCGCGCGCTGTTCACAGCAAAGCTAATCCCCTCCAGCGAGCTGGGACTTATAAGCCCCGCCGCCTCGCCGATTAGGAACGCCCCGTCCCGCCCCGCGCAAACGTCGAAAGGCGACTTCGGGCGCAGGACGATACACGCCTCGGTTTTCAGCGGCTCGCCGAACTTAAAGCCGTACTCCGCAAGCCGCCTTTTCTGCTCCTCAAAGGCTTTGCGGCAGCCCTCGGGCGCGAACGCCCCGCCGAATATGAAAAAGCTGTCCTTTGAGATAGACCAAGAGCAGCAATCGCTTGTCACAGGGTCGAAAATGCAGCTGTAGAACGGCTTTGCGTGGCTTTCGGGAAACCACTGCTGTATGGCGGTGTAGCGGCGTATCTTTTTGCCCGGGTACAAAAATTTCCTCACGGCAGACCCCGCCCCGTCCGCGCCCACGATATATTTGGCGGAAAATTTTTCCTCCGCACCGCCCTCGCTGCGGCAGTTTAATATGTACATTTCCTCATTACGGGAGATTTTTACACATTTTCCCACAAACCTCGTCACCCTCTCGGGGACAAGGCTTTCCAGCCAAAGGTCGAATTTATGGCGGTCGAGGTTCATATAAAACCGCTGGTAATGCCGTTCGGTACGGGTGTTCAGGTCGATAGTCCGCACGGAAAAAATCTGCGGGTCAACCATAATATCTTTCGGCAAAGTCAGGTCGAACTCGGCGAAAGCCTTTTGCGCGTCGGGGGAAAGCAGTCCCCCGCAAACCTTGCGGAAACTCTCTTCCGACGGGGTTTTGCCGTCGATAAGCAGCACCGAAAACCGCCCGTCCAAAAGCCTCGCAAGGGTTGCCCCCGCAGGACCGCCGCCCACAATCGCAATGTCAAAATTTGTCATACGTTCACTTTCATGGTGACGGTCGTGCCCACGCCAAGCTCCGTCTCAATCTTCATATCGTCGGAATATTTTTTCATATTTGGCAGACCCATTCCCGCGCCGAACCCGAGAGAACGCACGTTGTCCGGGGCGGTGGACCACCCCGCCTGCATAGCCTGCTCGATGTCGGCGATGCCCGGACCTTTGTCCGCAAGGGTCATGATGATGCTGTCCTCGGTGATTTCAACGTCGATGTTTCCGCCGTTGGCATGAATTACCATATTTATCTCCCCCTCGTACATGGCAATTGCGACCTTGCGCACCGCCTCGGGGGGAACTCCCATTTTTTTCAGCTTGCCCTTAACGTCTCCCGACGCCTCGCCCGCGCGGGTGAAATCGTCCGGGGAAACGGTATAATGCAGCTTTATCGAATCGCTCATAATTTGTGAATATGTCCCGATTTGCGGAACTTCTCCTTTCGCAGTCTTTTTTGGCAATTTTTAGAAAAATTTTACAAAATCAATTCTCCCCGCCCCGCAAGCCGTTCTGGTACAGCAAACCGCAGGCGGAAAACATTCTCATAGGCGTTGAGAGCAGCACAATGCCCCTCTCTTTGGCAAGCTCGATAATCGAGTCATCGGGGGTTTTGCCCCGTACGAAAACGATGCACACAATGTCCATCATCTCGGCTGTGCGTACGGACTGTGGGTTGCAAAGCCCCGTCAGCAGCACCGACTGGTCCTTCACAAAGGCAAGAACGTCGCTCATCATATCCGAGCCGCATGCGGTATGTACTTCGCGGTCGGCGTGCTCCTCGCCGCAGAGGAAATGCGCTCCCAAAAGATTTTTAATGTCGGAAACGGTCATAATTCAAAACACTCCTTTTTTGGAAATAAGAGGTTAGACGTAAGAGGTAAGAAAAAATCCTTACATAACTATCTACTATTTATAATATTATGATAACATAATTTTAATATAAAATAAATAGTTATATCGCATAATATTTTTGTGTAAATTTCATAAAAAACGTGCAAAAATAATATTTTGGTTTTGTAAAATGGCATACTGTTCAAAATATTTTTACAATAAATAGTATACTTAAACAGTAGTCTTTTGTGAGAAGTGCACAAAAAAGCCCGTTTACATCTGTGAAAAAATTTTGTAGCATTTTGTTATAATATGTGATATAATGAATATATAATTGTGTGCGGAGCATATCATTGAATATGTGTACGTGCCATTACATTAAGGAGGTTCTATAATGGGTTCAACAATTTCATCAATCCCTTTCGCGGGCACTCCCGACCAGGAGAAACAGCTCCGTGACGTTATTGACAAGCACAAGAATGAAAAAGGCTGCCTCATGCCTATCCTTCAGCAGGCGCAGGAAATCTACGGCTATCTCCCCATCGAGGTGCAGAAGATTATCGCCGCCGAAACAGGCTACCCGCTGGAGAAAATTTACGGCGTCGTAACATTCTACGCCCAGTTTTCCCTTAACCCGAAGGGTCAGTACAAAATCTCCGTCTGTCTCGGAACGGCTTGCTACGTCAAGGGCAGCGGCGACATCTACAACAAGCTTATCGAAAAGCTCGGCATCGAGGGCGGGGGCTGCACTCCCGACGGCAAATTCTCCCTCGAGGCGTGCCGCTGTATAGGCGCCTGCGGTCTCGCACCCGTCCTTACGGTGAACGACGACGTTTACGGCAGACTTACCGTGGACGACGTGGACGATATTCTTGCCAAATACAACTGATTATGATGACGGAAATTTCCCTGAATATCCTTGACGTGGCTCAGAATTCCGTGCGGGCGGAGGCAACCCTTATCAAGATAACGGTGGACATTAGCCGCGCCGCGGACAGGCTTACGGTAACAATTTCCGACGACGGCTGCGGTATGTCGGAGGAACAGCTTAAAAGCGTCACCGACCCGTTCTTTACCACAAGAACCACCCGCAAAATCGGTCTGGGAATACCCTTTTTCAAACAGTCCGCCGAGCTTACGGGAGGAAACTTTGAAATAACGTCAAAACCGGGTTTCGGGACAAAAACAGTGGCGGTGTACGTGCTGTCGTCAATCGACAGAATGCCGCTTGGGAATATGTCGCAGACAATACACTCCCTTGTTACAATGAACACGCATATCGATTTCCTCTATACATATTCCGCCGACGACAAGAGCTTTACTCTCGACACACGGGAGTTTAAGGAAATTCTCGGGGAGGACGCGGACTTTGCCGCTCCCGAGGTATCGGCGTTCATTATGGATTTTTTAAAGGAAAATCACGCCGAGGTATCCGATTTGGCGGAATAGGAGAAATTCGTTCATTGGGGATTTACTATTATTAAGGAGGAAAATACCATGAAATCACTGGAAGAACTTAAGGCTATCCGTGAAAAAATGAAAGGTCAGGTCGACATCCGCGAGGAGGACTCCGACGCGACGAGAGTCGTTGTGGGAATGGCTACCTGCGGTATCGCCGCGGGCGCAAGACCTGTTCTTACAGCTTTTTCCAACGCCGTGCAGGAGAGAGACCTTAAAAACGTCGCCGTCGTTCAGACGGGCTGTATCGGTCTTTGCCAGTACGAGCCGATCGTCGAGGTAATCAAAGCCGACGGCGAGAAAACCACCTATGTTAAGGTCAAGCCCGAAATGGTTGACGAGATAATCGACCAGCACATCGTTAAGGGCACTGTTGTTACAAAATATACTATCGACGCTGCAAAGCTCGGTTAAGTCTGAGGAGGTAGAATAAATGTATCGTTCACACGTTTTGGTTTGCGGCGGCACAGGCTGTACTTCCTCGGGAAGTGCGAAAATCAGAGAAAAACTTCAGGACGAGATCGACAGAAACGGTCTCCATGATGAAGTTCAAGTCGTAAAGACAGGCTGTTTCGGCTTGTGCGCGCTGGGTCCCATTATGATAATTTATCCCGAGGGTTCGTTCTATTCCATGGTTAAGGAAGAGGACATTCCCGAAATCGTTTCCGAGCACTTGCTCAAAGGCCGTATCGTTACAAGACTTCTTTATAAGGAGACCGTTACCGACAGCGGCATCAAGTCCCTTAACGAAACAAACTTCTATAAGAAACAGCACCGCGTGGCTCTTCGCAACTGCGGCGTTATAAACCCCGAAAATATCGACGAGTACATCGGTACCGACGGCTACCAGGCTTTGGGTAAAGTCGTTACCGAAATGACCCCCGAGCAGGTTATTCAGACCATTCTCGACTCGGGTCTCCGCGGCAGAGGCGGCGGCGGTTTCCCCACCGGCATGAAGTGGAAACTTGCGAGAAATATCGTTCCCGACGCCGACCAGAAGTACGTCTGCTGCAACGCCGACGAGGGCGACCCCGGAGCGTTCATGGACCGTTCCGTGCTTGAGGGCGACCCTCACGTGGTTCTCGAGGCTATGGCTATCGCGGGTTACGCAATCGGCGCAACGCAGGGTTACATATACGTCCGCGCGGAGTACCCCATAGCTATCAAACGTCTTGAAATCGCCATAAACCAAGCCCGCGAGTACGGACTTTTGGGCAAGAATATTTTCGACAGCGGTTTCGATTTCGACATCGAACTCCGTCTCGGCGCGGGCGCGTTCGTCTGCGGCGAGGAAACCGCTCTTATGACCTCTATCGAGGGCAATCGCGGCGAACCCCGTCCCCGTCCTCCTTTCCCCGCGGAAAAGGGACTTTACGGCAAGCCCACCATTCTCAACAACGTTGAGACGTACGCAAACGTGCCGAGAATTATCCTCAACGGCGCGGAATGGTTCGCCTCAATGGGTACGGAGAAATCCAAGGGTACAAAGGTATTCGCCCTCGGCGGAAAGATCAACAACACCGGACTGGTTGAAGTACCTATGGGTACTACTCTCCGTGAAGTTGTCGAGGAAATCGGCGGCGGCATACCCAACGGCAAGAAGTTCAAGGCTGCCCAAACAGGCGGACCTTCCGGCGGCTGTATCCCCGCGGAGCACTTCGACGTGCCAATCGACTACGACAACCTTATCGCAATCGGCTCTATGATGGGCTCGGGCGGACTTATCGTTATGGACGAGGACAACTGTATGGTAGATATTGCCAAGTTTTTCCTTGAATTTACCGTCGACGAGTCCTGCGGAAAGTGTACGCCCTGCCGCGTAGGTACAAAGAGACTGCTTGAAATTCTCAACAAGATAACAAAGGGTCAAGGCACTATGGAGGACATCGACAAAATGGAGGAGCTTTGCTACTACATCAAGGCGAATTCGCTTTGCGGTCTCGGACAAACCGCGCCTAACCCTGTGCTCTCGACGCTGAAATTTTTCCGCGACGAGTACATCGCTCACGTGGTTGACAAGAAGTGTCCCGCAGGCGTCTGCAAAGAGCTGCTCAGCTACGAAATCGACGCGGACAAGTGCAAGGGCTGTACCGCCTGCGCGAGAGTTTGTCCCGCGGGAGCTATCGAAGGCTCCGTTAAAGTTCCCCACGTTATCAATAAGGATAAGTGCCTGAAGTGCGGCGCTTGCATTGAGAAATGTAAGTTCGGCGCAATTTCCAAGAAGTAATCGGGAGGATTGAAGAAATGGATATGATTAATGTTAAAGTCAACGGCGTTGAGGTTTCCGCGCCTAAGGGTACGTCAATTCTCCGGGCGGCGCGTATGGCGAACGTTGACATTCCCACCCTCTGCTACCTTAAGGACATCAACGAAATCGGCGCGTGCCGTATCTGCGTTGTGGAGGCCGACGAGGGCAGGGGAAAGAGGCTTGTTGCCTCCTGCGTGTACCCCATAAGCGAGGGTATGCAGATATTCACCAACACCCCAAAGGTGCTGGAGTCCCGCAAAAAGACCTTGCAGCTCATTCTCTCCACGCACGAAAAGAAGTGTACTTCCTGCGTACGGAGCGAAAACTGCGAGCTTAAAAAGATGTGCCACGACATGGGCGTGGAGGACGAGTTCAAGTACGAGGGCGAGAATATGAAGTACGATTTGGACTTCTCCGCCGCCCATATGATAAGAGACAACAACAAATGTATTCTCTGCCGCCGCTGCGTCGCGGTCTGCAACGCCACACAGGGCGTGGGCGTAATCGGCGCAAACGAGCGCGGTTTCAAGACCCACATCAGCTCCGCCTTTGAACTGGGTCTGGGCGAAACAAGCTGTATTTCCTGCGGACAGTGCATCGCGGTATGTCCCGTGGGCGCAATCACCGAAAAGGACAACACCGACGACGTTCTGGCTGCAATTGCGGACGAAAAGAAATTCGTCGTTGTACAAACCGCCCCCGCGGTACGCGCCGCTTTGGGCGAGGAATTCGGCTATCCCATGGGTACAAACGTCGAGGGCAAAATGGCTGCGGCTCTCCGCAGAATAGGCTTTGACAAGGTTTTCGATACGGACTTTGCCGCCGACCTCACCATTATGGAAGAGGCGAACGAGCTTGTGGAACGGGTTAAAAACGGCGGAAAACTGCCGATGATAACCTCCTGCTCACCGGGCTGGGTTAAGTACTGCGAGCACTATTTCCCCGACATGACGGAAAATCTTTCCAGCTGCAAGTCCCCCATGCAGATGTTCGGCGCGACGGCAAAGACCTACTACGCGCAGAAAATGAACATCGACCCCAAGGATATGGTGGTTGTTGCGGTAATGCCCTGTACGGCGAAAAAGTTCGAGATAGGCAGAGACGACGAGAGCGCGGCGGGAGTTCCCGACGTGGACATTTCTATCACCACAAGAGAGCTTGCCCGCCTTATCAAACGCTGCGGAATTAAGTTCACCGAGCTTGAGGACGAGAAGTTCGACGATCCTCTCGGAATAGGCACGGGCGCGGGCGTAATCTTCGGCGCGACGGGCGGCGTTATGGAGGCTGCTCTGCGTACCGCCGTGAAGATGATAACCGGCGAAGAGGCAGGAAACATCGATTTCACCGAGGTTCGCGGCGTTGCGGGCATCAAAGAGGCGTCCTATAAGGTAGGCGACCTTGACGTTAAGGTAGCGGTTGCCTCGGGCACGGCTAACGCGGCTGAACTGCTGAAAAAGGTTCAAAAAGGCGAGGCGGACTATACGTTTATCGAGATTATGGGCTGTCCCGGCGGCTGCGTAAACGGCGGCGGTCAACCCCAGCAACCCGCCTCTGTACGGAACTTTGAGGACATTCGCGCAATCCGCGCAAAGGCTCTCTACGACGAGGACGCGGCGAGCACTCTCAGGCGTTCTCACGAAAACCCCGCTATCAAGGAAGTTTACGACACTTTCTTTGAGAAACCCGGCAGCCACAAGGCTCACGAGGTTCTCCACACGACTTATGTTAAGAGAGGTCTGTAAGGCTTGAATATGAAAAAGGCTGTCAATTTTGGCAGCCTTTTCTTTATTTTGGATATTATTGGCAATGTTAATAATTTGTACATAATATAAATACATACTCTTTACCACTTTTTGCGATTTTTTTTGAAAAAACGCTTAAAAATGATTTTGGGTTATTAACATAGTTAAATGTTAATTTAGTTAATTATTATGCTAAATTTATACATTTTTGTATTTTATTGGTAACTGTTGGTTTGTCTGTTAATTGGAAAGCTGTTCCGCTTGCAAGGATTGAATTTTTGTGTACGTTTTGTTAATATTCTTTTTCACGGGATTTGTTGGTGCAATTGGTTTATTTTGGAATTTTGGAGACTTTACTGTAAACTGTTAAATACAACAGTCCCGGAGGTCAGAC
>JAMPDU010000089.1 GCA_023665505.1 Ruminococcus sp. | reverse complement strand
CGGAGCTTAGCGTGTAATTTGGTACAATTGTTTCACGTGAAACATTTTTGTTAAAATTTTAACGGGATTTTGCGTTCCTATAAAAGTTGCATATTTAAAATCGGGACGGTTGGGCAAATTGACGGTACGGCGGCATTGATAGTCTATGGGATTTTTTTACAATTCCGATTTTTCAGTGATTTTTGGGTCGTTTTTTATCGCTTTTTTTGCAAAATTAACGCGGAAAATTTTCGTGTACAATTGTTTCACGTGAAACATTTTTGTTAAATTTTTAACGGGATTTTGCGTTCCCACAAAAGTTGCATATTTAAAATCGGCAGGGTTGGGCAAATTGCCACCACGAAAAAATCGCCCTTATTGGTAAATTGTACCAATAAGGGCGATTAAGTATTTGGAAATATTTTACTTTTTAGTAGTAACACTCGCCGCCTTAGATGTTCCGCCTTTGACGTACTTGCCGTCAACCTTGTCGTACGCCGTAACCTTGAATTTGTACTTCGTGTTTGCGCTCAAACCGGTAACGGTGCACTTTGCGGACTTAACGTCCTTGTACTTTTCATACTTTTTCGTTTCGGGGTTGTATTTGTATACCCGGTACAAATCCGCGCCCTCAACCGCGCCCCATGACAGGGTTATGGAACTGTTTGTTTTGGTTGCTTTGAAACCTGTGGGGGCGGCTGTTTCCTCAGCTTTCGGTTTCTTTTCGGATTTAACCTCCGTCTGCGGTTTTTCTTCCAACGGTTTCGTTTCTGTTTCTGCAAAATTACCCGCCTTTTCTATATCGGAAAAATCATCAAAATACAAATCGTACCTCGCCCTTTCAACGGGTTTTTCCCCCGGAGTTTCTGCATCAGAAAACGCCCATATGGTAAAACAATATTTTTTATGAGAATAATTTTTTCCATCATCAACTAAAGTAAGTTCGGAAAGAGGTATAACAGCGGATAAATCACTGGGCTTGTACTTAAACATATTCTGTGTTTCACCGTCTTTTTCGGGGTGTGCAAACGCAATAACATAAGTGTCGGCGTTTTCTACCTTGTCCCATTTTATTTTAACGGAATCTCCGTCGATAATTACAGCCGCGTTAAGTTCAGCACCGCTTTTTTCGATTTTTGTTTCAGCAAAAATATCTATGCCCACTGACAAGCCAAAATTTACGGGTACGCCCGTGCAAATTCCTGCCGCCATTACGACAGCAGCCGCAAACGCGGTGATTTTTTTGATGTTCATAATTTTTTGTACTCCTTTTAAATAAATTTTTTCGTGCACATTTTGTACAACATTTCAATTATACAGCAAAATTTAAACAAAGTGTTTAAATTTCTTATATATATATATATATTGTGAACAGAATACATTTTTTGGCAAATCAGCCTGCGGATATGCGGCGGCGTACGGGAAAGCCGTACCCCTGCGGAATTTATATGTACATATTGTGAACAGCCGTATTTATAAAAACAACAATTAAATAAGTAATATTTGTGCGGAATTACCAAAAATCATTAAACAATATTGCAATTTATTATTAAATAAGTTATAATTATTATGAGTAATTTTTGGCGAAAGCCGGAATTCCAAGCAATAAACCACCCAAGAAAGAGAGTGAATATTTTGAAATCAATCAAAGCAAAAATTGCGTTGCTGGTCATAATATGCACCGCTGTCGCCGCCGCCGCGGTGAGCGTTATCAGCTTTGCCAACTCAAACACCCTTATTAAAAGCAATTCGACGGAAATTATCAACGATTCCTGCTTAAAAACAGCCGCCGACATCGACGCTTATCTGCTGCGGATCGAACAGTCCGTGGACACCCTTGCGGACTTCGCTCTGGCAAGCCTCGACGATATTGAGGCGTTTAAAAGCTCGGACGAGTACGTTGACAGCTACACCGAGGAAATCGCCCCCGTTCTGCTTACGGCGGCGCAGCACACCGACGGCGCGATTACGGCGTACATAAGATATAACCCCGATTTCGCCTATCCGACCTCGGGCATGTTCTATATGAGGAACTCCCTCGATTTGCCCTACGAGGTTGTGCCAAACACCGATTTCAGCATTTACGACAAGTCGGACCTCAACCACGTGGGCTGGTACTACATTCCCGTAAACAACGGCGCGCCCACTTGGATGTCGCCCTACTACAACGACAACGTTAACGTGTATATGATTTCCTACGTCGTACCCCTTTTCAAGGACGGCGAGAGTATCGGCATACTGGGTATGGATATTAGCTTTTCGATGCTGGAGGAGCTTGCGGATATTCATATGCTGTACGATGAGGCGGGGGCGTTTATCATAGGCGAAAGCGGCGAGGTGCTTTTCCACAAGGATATTGAGTACGGCACAATGCTTGCGGACGTCGACGCCGACGGCATGAAAGACATCAGCGCAGCCATTGCCGGGCAGACCTCTTCCGAGGAGCTTATCACTATGAAATACGGCGGACGGGAGTATCTTTCCTCGTTCAATTCCCTGCGGAACGGCATGAAGATAATTATCGCAGCCCCCGAGGGAAACGTCAACAGCCGCAGGAATATGCTTTTCATTTCGATTATCGGCGCGTCGGCGGTAATAATTGTAATCGCGGCGGCGGTAGCTATGATGATTGCATCGAATATGTCAAAGCCTATAGGGCAGCTTACCGACGCGGCTAAGAGAATTGCGGCGGGAGACCTTTCGGTTGAGGTAAACGCAGCGTCAAATGACGAAATAGGCGTGCTGGCGGCGGACTTTTCGCGGACGGTTACAAAGCTGAACGATTACATTGATTACATCGACGAGATAACTTCGGTGCTGGACAGCATCGCCGAGGGAAACCTTGTGTTTGAGCTTACAAAGGATTACGCGGGGGAATTTGCCAAGATAAAGGGGTCTTTGATAAATATTTCCAACACCCTTAACCGCACCATTTACGACATAAACAACGCGGCGGAGCAGGTTTCCGCAGGCTCGCAGCAGGTTTCGGCGGGGGCGCAGTCCCTTGCCCAAAGCAGCACGGAGCAGACAAGCTCCATACAGACCCTTTCAATGGCTATTGAAAGTCTTACCCAAGACGTTGAGGAAAACAACGAGAGCATACACGGGGCGTTCCGCGCCATGGAAAAGGCGGCGGCGGGAATTTCCGAGAGCAGCAGCAACATGAGCGATATGCACACGGCGATGAACGATATTTCCGACGCCTCGGAGAAGATAAGCAACATTGTTATGACGGTTGACGATATTGCCTCGCAGACAAATATTCTTGCGATTAACGCCGCGATAGAGGCGGCGAGAGCGGGCGAGGCGGGCAGCGGTTTCGCGGTTGTGGCGGAGGAAATTCAGTCTCTCGCGGCGCGTACAACGGCGGCTACAACCGAGATAAACAATCTTGTGGAGAACGTTATGCACACCGTTAACAACGGCAGGGATATTTCCGAAAAGGCAGACCGCTCGATAAAGGAGGTTGCGGGCACGGCGGAGACGGTAAAGAGCGAGCTGAGCAAAATTTCAAATTCCAGCGAAAAGCAGTCCGAGTCCATCGAGAGCATAAACCGAAGCGTGCGGGACATCAGCATGGAGGTGCAAAACAACACCGCCACGGCGCAGGAAAGCGCGGCGGCAAGTCAGGAAATGAACGGTCAGGCGCAGCTTTTGCAGCGGCTTGTGAGCATTTTCAGGCTGAAAGAGAGAAACGCGTGATTATTTCCCATAAACATTTTGCGGGACGCTTTTGGGGCGTCCCGGTTTTTTATTTTGATTAAACGGTTTGAGTATTTTTAAAAAAAGTATTGCAAATTGCCTTACGGTGTGGTATAATATTATTAAGCCAAAGGAGTGGTAAAATGCAGGTTGAACGGAAATTTGAATGGGACGATGAAAAGGAAAAAATTAACAAAAAGAAACATAAACTTAGTTTTAGTACGGCGGCTTGGGTATTTATGGACGAAAACCGCGTCGAACGGTACGACGGTCTCCACTCCGATAATGAGGACAGATACATAACCGTTGGCAGAATAAGCGTAAAGCCGCATATCATAATGGTTGTGTACACCGAACGCAGCGGGAACAGAATAAGAATAATATCCGCAAGAGCAGCCAATAAAAATGAAAAGGAGGCGTATTACCATGGTAAGAACACATTATATTGATTTTAGCAAAGGACTGACGGAAGAACAGCTAAAGGAGCTTGAGGAAGCCGAAAAATCCCCTATCGTGTACGACGAGGACTGCCCCGAGCTTACCGACGAACAGTTGAGGCAATTCAGAAGAATTTCCGACGAACGGCAGGAGGAACGGAGAAAACAGTCCGTAACGCTTAGGCTTTCGCCGCAGGCTATCAGAACAGCAAAATCCCTCGGCAAGGGCTATACGTCGGTGCTGAGCCGTATTTTGGAGTCGGCTTTGGCGGACAGTGAAACCATAAAGCATTATCTTTAAAAAACGAAAACACGCTGTCAACTACTTGACAGCGTGTTTTTTTATTGGTAAAAATTTCTATTCTCTATTTTATATCATCCTCCTCAAGGTTTTCAAGGGCATAGTTTAAACATTGTACTACAAGTTGATTAAGGGATAAATTATACTTATAGGCAAGGGAATCAAGCCTTTCCACAAGCTCTATGGGCAGGCGGAACGTCTTGCTTACGGTGTCGTAACCTTTTTGTATTTTGAACATACTAAAATCTCCTTTCGTTATATATTAATTATGTATTGTTTTTTGTTGAAAATATACAAGACAAATAAAATAATTTTGCAATATAAATGTCTTGCAATTGTAATTGTTTTGTGTTATAATAGGCTTATAAAAAATGCTAAAAATAGCGAAAGGAAGATAATTATGCAGGAAAATTACACAACCGAGCAGGATATATCCCCTGTAAGTCTGCAAAAACAGCAGGAAACGACAGTTGCACAGAATACCAAATTCTGTAAACATTGCGGAGGAAAAATACCCTCTGACGCGGTATTATGCACACTTTGCGGCAGACAGGTGGAAGAAATTTCACAACCCGTCGCAGCTCAGCCGCAAATCATTATAAACAACGACAATATTAATACCAACACCAATACAAATATGGTTGGCGTTCCCGGTATGCGGCAGAAAAACAAGTGGGTTGCGGTGCTGCTATGCCTTTTTCTCGGGGTTTTTGGCGTGCACAGATTTTACGAGGGGAAAATCGGCACGGGTCTGCTTTATTTGTTTACGTTCGGAATTAGCGGCGTAGGTGTGCTTATAGACTTGATAATTCTGCTGTTCAAGCCTAATCCGTATTATGTTTAATGTAAATAATTACCAAAACACGCTGTCCCCTAAAAGACAGCGTATTTTTTATGAAAAAAATTTAATTATTTGTCTATTTATCTTCTAAATTAACAAAAAATTCACACAATTATACAAAAAATGTGGTAGAATATTATTAGTATTCGTGAAATTGCCAAAGTATAAAATTTCCAAGCATTTTTTTAGGAAAAATTACGAAAAACACTTGCAATAATGTCAAAAATTGTGTATAATTGTTTTATCGGGCTTTTTCGGGAAATTTCTTCGCCGCGGCGATACCGCCCAAAAGGGCTAAAATGAAAGGAGACCGTCTTTATGTCAAACAGACTGTTTCAGGGTTTAATCCACCAAATGAGAGACGCTATGGACTGCATTATCGGCGTTGTGGACTCCACCGCTACCATTATCGCTTGCAGCGAGCTTTCCAAAATCGGCACAACCAACGAGTTCGTCTCTCTCGACCTCAGCGATTCTCACGATATTTTCGTTCGGGACGGTTATACATACAAGCCGTTCGGTTCGCACATCAAGCCCGACTACGCCGTCTTCGTTGAGGGCACGGACGAGAACGCCGCTAAGTATGCAAATATCATGTCCATCACGCTTTCCTCGATTAAGCAGTACTACGACGAAAAGTACGACAGAACCAACTTTATCAAGAACGTCGTGCTTGACAACGTCCTGCCCGGGGACATCGTGGTCAAAGCCCGGGAGCTGCACTTCAACAGCGACGTCAGCAGGGTCGTGCTCTTAATCAGAATTATTTCGTCCAACGACGTTTCCGCGTTCGACGTTATTCAGAACCTTTTCCCCGACAAGGCTAAGGACTTCGTGCTGAATATCACCGAGTCCGACATCGTGCTCGTCAAAGAAATCAAGAGCAACGTTGAGTCCAAGGATTTGGAAAAATTGGCGCGGTCTATCTCGGACACGCTGTCCAGCGAGTTCTACACCCGCGTGAACGTGGGCATAGGCACCGTCGTTACGGGTATCAAGGATTTGGCGCGTTCGTTCAAGGAGGCGCAGATCGCCCTCGAAGTGGGCAAGGTTTTCGACACGGACAAGGTTATCGTTTCCTACGACAATTTGGGCATCGCGCGGCTTATCTATCACCTGCCTACCACCCTTTGCGAGACGTTCTTGCAGGAGGTTTTCAAGAAAGGCTCTATCGACTCCCTCGACCACGAAACGCTGTTCACAATTCAGCGGTTTTTCGAGAACAATCTGAACGTGTCCGAAACCTCGCGAAAGCTTTTCGTACACAGAAATACCCTTGTTTACAGGCTTGAAAAGATAAAGAAACTCACGGGTCTCGACCTGCGGGAATTCGACCACGCAATCGTGTTCAAAATCGCCCTTATGGTTAAGAAGTACCTTTCGGCAAATCCCGTTAAATTCTGAGCAGGGCGTTCCTGCACCCGTTACCCCAAATTAGGGTGTACAATAAAACATTATATTCGGATTTTGGGGGCAGATTATTCTGCCCCTTTAAATTTGTCAGCAGGAAAATTTTGGTATTAACTGATACATTTTTTACAAGGCAGGAGCAAGCCCCTGCCCTACAATTAAAAGGTGGTTATTTTTTTGGTTGAACTTAGAAACGTCAGCGTTACATATTCAAACGGCGTGGACGCCCTCCACGACGTGAGTTTGCGAATAAACGACGGGGAATTTGCCTTTGTGGTGGGAAAATCCGGCGCAGGCAAAAGTACCCTTATTAAGCTGCTGTTAAAGGAAATTTCTCCCAACAGCGGCAGAATTATGGTTAACGGTTTCAATCTCGAAAAATTGAAAAAGAATAAGGCGCATAAGCTCCGCCGCACAATTGGGTTTGTTTTCCAGGACTTTAAGCTCATCAACACCATGAACGTGTACGACAACGTGGCTTTCGTCCTGAGGAGCATTGACGCGCCGCTTAAATATATCCGCAACCGAGTGCCCTATGTCATCAGCCTTGTGGGACTTAAAGACAAGGCAAAGTGTTTCCCCACCGAGCTTTCCGGCGGCGAGCAGCAGCGCGTCGCCCTCGCCCGCGCCCTTGTGAACGACCCCCAGCTTATCATTGCGGACGAGCCTACGGGAAATCTCGACCCAAATACTTCCATAGAAATTATCGAATTGTTAAAGGGTATTAACGAATGCGGCACAACGGTTATGATGGTTACCCACGAGCACGAGCTTGTGCGCCAGTTCGGCGGTCGGACTATCAGCATTGAAAAGGGACGCATAACCTTTGACGATTATATAGGTTAAGCGGGGTCGCCCCGCCGCGGGTGTCACCCCCAAAGTTAAATATTGGTAAAATTTACTGTATCATGCCCCCTCAAAGGGGGCGGGGCAGTAAGTAAATTACTGTAATTTTAAATAATAAATTATGTAAAAATCAGTAAAAAATTACCTTGGAAAGGATTTACATATAATGAAAATCAGCAGTATGAACTACCTGTTCAAGCAGGGCATGAAAAACATCTGGACGAACAGGATAATGTCCGTGGCGAGCTTTTGCATACTTCTTGTGTCGCTTTTGCTAATCGGGTTCACAATTCTTTTTGTGGAGAACATCAACCAGTTCGTGGGCGGTATTGAAAACAAGAACGAGGTGGTAATTTTCCTCACCGAGGACGCGGACGAAATTACAGTAAATTCCATGGAAAATACCCTTAAGCACACGGAAAATGTTGGAAACGTCGCCTTTTACTCAAAGGAGCAGGCGTTAAAGGACATGCAGGAAAGCATGGAGAGCGCGGACGAGATTTTCAAGTATGTCGACGGCGACCAAAACCCCCTGCCGGACGCGTTCAGGATACGCATTGACGACATCGACAAAATCAGCTCCACACTTATGGAAATCAACCGTTTGGACGGCATCGACAGCATCAAGTCCCCAACGGATTTTATCAACATTTTGACAGGGGTAAAGCAGTTTATCGGCATTATTTTCGGCGTAATTCTGCTTGCGCTGGTACTGGTTTCACTGGTAATTATTTCCAACGCCGCCCGGGCAAGCGTTGACATCAGAAAGCGCGAGATTGCCATTATGAAGTACGTTGGCGCGACAAACACGTTCATAAAAATTCCGTTTTTTGTGGAGGGAATGGTACTGGGCGTGCTGGCGGGAATTACCGCCGCGCTCATAACGGGCATTGGTTACACCGAGCTTATCAAGGTGCTTTCCCAAGATATGACAATTTGGTCGATAATGTCGGTGAACGGCTTTATTCCCTTTGAAAGCGTTATCTGGAAACTCACAATCGGGTACGTCCTTGCGGGGGCGGTTATCAGCGCGGTTGGTACGGTTATGAGTACAAGAAAGTACTTAAAAGTATGACAAATTTGGGAGGACTTATTTGTATGAATGTTACAAAAATTACTAAAAATATTTGTGCAGCATTTTTAGCGGCGGTACTGACGGTATCCTGCGTTTTCGCGGGTGAAACAGTCCGCGCGGACACAATGTCCGACCTCGAGGCTAAGCAGGCAAGGCTCGAAAAAGACCGCAAGGACGTTGAGGCAATGCTTTCCCAATATGAGGGGGAGGCTGAAAAGACCGCCGAGTATTTGGAAGAGTATGACAATAAAATGAAGTTGCAGGAGGAACAGGTTTCCGTGGTGGAGGCGCAGATTGCCCTTTACGAGGCGGAAATCGCCGAGTTGGAGGAAAAAATTGCCGAAAACGAAAGCGAGGTCAGCGAGGGCGTTGAGCAGTTCAAGCAGCGGCTGCGCTCCCTCTATATGGCGGGCAGCGACAGCATGGCGTCGGTGCTGACGGGGTCAACCAGCTTTTACGACATGCTGGCGCGAATGGAGTTCGTGGAGAGGGTCTCAAAGCACGACAACGACATGATCGACAGCCTGAACGGGCAAATCGCCGAGCTGGAGGCAAGCAAGGCGGAACGTCAGAAAACCCTCGAGGCTATGGAGTCCAAAAAAGCCGAGGAGGAGAAGTACTACGATGAGCTGCGGGAGACGTACAACAACCACGCCGAGACAAAGGAAATGCAGGATGCAATGGCTGCCGACTACCGCGAGCGCGCCGACGAGATAGAGGCGGAGCAGTCCCGCGTCGAGGAGGAATTGCAGGCGGAAATCCGCCGTTTGCAGGAAGAGGCGGAGCGGAAACGTCAGGAGGAAGAGCGGAAACGCAAGGAGGAAGAGGAGCGCCGGCGTCAGGAGGAGGAACAGAGACGCCTCGAGGCGGAGGCGAACGGTCAGGAGTACGTCCCGCAGGAGGTTGAAGTCGACACATCGGGCACGTTCACAAGCTACTCCGAGACGGGCTTTATCTGGCCCGTGCCAACCGTCCGCAATATGGGGGACGGCTACGGCAACCGCTGGATTGTTGAGGAACAGCGCAACAACTTCCACAAGGGCATCGACATCACGAAACCCGGCTGCGCGGGCGAACCCACGGTTGCGTCGGCGGGCGGCACGGTCATTCAAGCCAGCGACAAGGGCAACGGTTACGGAAACTGCGTCATCATCGACCACGGCAACGGGATTTCCACCCTTTACGCCCACCACCAAAGCCTTGCGGTAAGCGTGGGGGACACGGTTGTGCAGGGTCAGACCCTCGGCTACATAGGTCAGACGGGCAACGCTTACGGAAACCATCTCCACTTTGAGGTACGTATCAACGGTGAGCACACTGACCCGCTTAAATACGTTAATGTTAATAACTGAATTTTAACGGCAAAATTTGTACAAAAATACGAAAAAAATGTCGAAATAACCAATTATTTAATTAAATTTTAGGAGATTTTTATGAATAGGAAAATACCTTTGGGCATCGCTATCGGACTTATGGCACTTGCCGCGGCGGCGACGTTCATCATTACTTACAATTTTTCCCTGGACACCTTTAACTCAAAGGTGCGAAGCGTTTCCGAGCGGGAGAGCATTTACGCCCAGCTTTCGGAAATGGACAAGTACGTCCGTGCCAATTTTTGGGGGACTATCGACGAGGACAAGCTGACGAACAGCATTATGACGGGTTACGTCACGGGTCTTGACGACAGGTTCGCGAGGTTTTACTCCGCCGAAGAGTACGTTCAGCAGACCCAAACCGAGTCGGGAATTACGGTAGGACTTGGATTTTCTTGGGAAAAAGAGGAAAGCGGCTACATAAAAGTCACCGAGGTTACGGCGGGTTCCTCAGCCGACCAGGCGGGACTTGTGCCCGGTGACGTCATCACGGCGGTAAACAACACCAACGTTATCGCCTACGAAAACGGTTACGACGAGGCGGTGTCTCTCTTCAAGTGCGACGAGGGGACGAAAGTCAAGCTGCACATAAAGCGGGTCAACGAAAACGGCGCAAGCGAATTTCCCGCTGTGGAGGTTGTTTCCGAGCGTATGGAAATTGTTTCCGTCACGGGGCGGCTTATCGACAAAATCGCCTACATAAAAATCACCACGTTCAACGAAAAAACTCCCGACCAGTTTAAAAACACCCTTGACAAACTCATCGGCGAGGGGGCAGAAATGTTAATTTTTGACATTCGCAACAATTTAGGCGGACTTACCGACTCGCTGCAAGGTACGCTTGACGCGATTTTGGGCGACAGCGACGTGGTTACGGCGTACTATAAGGACTCCTCGGAGGTTGTGGTACACACCACCGAGGCGGAACAGGTGCGAATGCCAATGGTAGTTATTGTCAACGGGAACACCGCCTCCTGCTCCGAACTGTTTGCGTTCGCGCTGCGGGACGAGGCAAACGCCCAAATTGTGGGCACGACGTCCTACGGCAAGGGCGTTATGCAGAAAACCCACAAGCTCACGGGCGGCGCGGCGGTTCGCATAACGGTTGCTACCCTGCAAACCAAAAACAGCGGCGACTACAACGGCGTGGGAATTAAACCCAATTTCGAGGTGGCGCTCCCCTCCGAGGTTGACCTTTCGGCGCTTTCTGAGGAGCAGCAGCTTATTTACGATTCGCAGCTTTTAAAGGCGATTGAGGTAGTTTCAACAATTAATTAGCGGTAAGTTTGTACAAATTATACAAAAGAAATACGGTAAGAAAAAATGAATTTTTTTAAGAAAAAGTGTAAATTCAGCAAATCTTTGGGAATTCTTGGTAAAGAGGGCTTTACGGAAAATTATGTCAGCTCGCTTAAATCCGAGCTTGCGGAGGCTGAACGTCCGCAGGATATAGCAAAAGGGAAAAGTTTTCTTGCGAATGCGCTTATGATTTTGGGCAATTTGACGGAGGCATATGCGGTTTTTGAGGAAATCGACATGAAAAAGCTGGAGCATTACCTGCGAGGAAATCTTGTGGGTAACATGATTTTTTGCAAGTTTGCGCAGGACGATTTCGCAGCCGCGGAGGGGCTTTACCAAAAGTACAACGCCGAGGTTTTGGGTGAAAACGGCGAAGTGATGAAACGCAGCCTCGGTATTCATCAGCACATTCAGGGGCGGTACGAGGTTGCTGTGGAAATATTTGTAAAAATGTTGGACGGCAACTGCCGTTTTTTGGATATTTGCATGGTAAAATCGTTGCTGCGGCTGAATATGTACGAGCGGGCGAGGGAATTCGCGGCGGGGTTTGACCGCTACAAAGATTGCGGGGAGCTTGCCGCGGAGGTTCAAAAATTGCGGAAAAAAATAAAAAAGCAAAAAAAATAACCGACAAGGAATTAATCCTTGTCGGTTTTGTTATTTAGCCTTGAGCGTCCTCACGTTTTTTCTTGTTTGCGTAAAGGATTGTAAGGAACGCAGCCATTGCCGCCGCGGCTGAAACAGCAGGAACTGTCAAGTCCTCGCCCGTAACGGGGTTGGCAGCTGTTGCGGAATCGGCGTTGCTGAACGGATCGTCAGCAAGAGGTATAGGCGCGTCGTCGAATGTTTCAAAAACATCATAATCGACTGCCGCAGCGCTGTTTTCTGTAGTATCCTCGGTGCTTTCCTCCTCGTCGGTTTCCTCAAAAGGAGTGTCGGCAAGGGGAACTGCGGGTTCGTCAAATTCGACTGTTTCAACAGCCTCGGGCGTTTCCGCAGGGGTCTCCGAAACCTCGGAATTCTCGATAACCACGGGTTCGGGGTCGTCATCGTCGTCAAAAGTTTCTATAGTTTCATAAGGATTGTACGGCGTGTCGGAAACGTCGGGAGTATCGGGAGTTTCCGGTGTCACGTCCTCAACGGGCGTGTCGGGAACGTCGGGTGTGTCGGGAGTTTCCGGAGTAACGTCTTCAAC
>JAMPDU010000088.1 GCA_023665505.1 Ruminococcus sp. | reverse complement strand
ACCTATGACCCTCTGCTTGTAAGGCAGATGCTCTCCCAGCTGAGCTAAGCTCCCGTAATGCCGCTTGTCCGCGCGTCCCCGCTGATGCGGTTGGCGTTTCCTGCGACTTATTAATATTACACCAAAACGGAGCAAAAGTCAAGAGTTTTTTTCAAAAAATGTGTAATATCGTCCTATTGCACAAATTTTTGGCAGGAAATGATACAAAATCCACAAAATTATCCTATAAATATTCGCCCCTGCAAATTTGATTATTTTCCGCAAAATTGTTATAATTGTATGTGACCGAAACGCCCTTTCATTCGTTTTATAAGTGCAATTGCAAAAAAAAGGCTGAGCCTTTACCCTTTCAGGCGTACAATGTCGGCAAGGGTAACTTGCTCCCATGGGTAACAATATTTATATACCGCAAAAGGAGGAATTTTATGCGCGTCACAAGCGGGGATTTCCCGCAAAAATACGACAGATACGGCGGCATGATTTTCAAAATCGCCATGACCTATATGGGCAATACCGCCGACGCGGAGGACGTCACGCAGGAGGTTTTTATGCGCCTGCTGTACAAGTCCCCCGAATTTGAAAGCAGTGAACACGAAAAACGCTGGCTGATACGCGCGACCGCCAACGTCTGCAAAGACATTCTCAAGCGGTTTGACAGACGTTTCTCGCTGAATATCGAGGACGTTGGCAAGTACCTTTCCGTGCCCTTTGAGTACGAAAACGCCGAGCTGCTTTTTTCGTTGAAACGCGAGTACCGAATAGTACTTTATTTAAAGTACTACGACAACTATTCCGTTGAGGAAATCGCCGACATTCTGTCCATATCCGTTTCGGCGGTAAAAATGCGGCTGAAACGGGGCAGAGACAAGCTAAAACTTGAACTTGAAAACGAAAAGGAGGACGTTTATGAACAAGCGTGAATTTAACGAAATTATTTCTAAGTTTGAACCCGACGAGGGCTTGAAAGAAAAAATCGAAAGGAGAATTTTAACAATGGAACGTACCGAAAAAAAGTCCAAACGGTCCGCCCGGAAAACCCTTATTATTTCCCTTTGCGCCGCGGCGGCGGTACTGGCGGCGGGAGTGCCCGTTATGGCGGAACACATTCCCGCGGTGAAAAGCGCGGTGGAATTTTTTATGGGGAATTTCAGCAAAGAGCCGCTCGCGCATAACAACGCCGTCCCCGAGCTTGCGGAAAGCGTAAACGCCGCCGCCGAGGACAGCGAAAGCGGCGTTTCGTTTGGCGTGCAAAACGTCTACTTCGACGGGAACGGCATAGTTATTTACTTCGTTATGAACGCCGCCGACCCCGCTTTTTCCGAGTACACGTCCCTCTCCACCGAGGATTTCGAGCTTTTTGCCGACGGCGAAAAAATCCTGTGGAGCGAGGAAAAATTTTACGACAGCGTAAGAATTATCAGCGGCGCAAACTGCGGCGGAAATTCCTTTGCGGGTATGATTAATTTTAAGGGGGACGTTCTCCCCGACCGCGATAATTTCGATATGGAAATAAAAATCCATTCCCTTACGGGCGGCAGGAACGTAATGGTTTTCAACTACGACGCCGAAAACCCCGCCTACGATTGGCAGCCGCCCGATATTATCCCCGCGGACATTTCCTGCAAATTCGCCGTTGTCAGAAAAATCGGTCTTGTGAAAAAGTACGAAATAGGCGAGGAAAAAGCGGGGTACACCCTCAATTCCGTAACCGTCACGCCCCTTAAAACGTTGGTGGACTTGACCCTGCCGTCGGGGAAAGAAGTCGCCTTTTCTCTCACCGACAACAACGGAAACGAGCTTGAATACATTGGCGGCGGCGAGTTTGAGTCCCCCTTGAAAAATACCGAAAGCCTCACCCTCACGCTGAAAGATATGTACGCCGACGGCTTGCCCGAGATTTGCTCCTTTACCTTCGCCGTGGACGGCGGCTATCGGGACGTTATCCCCAACCCCGCCTACAGCCGCGCCGAACCCGAGTACGTCCCCCCCGAGGAAGAGGCGCGGAAATGGGTTGAGGAAAACCGCGTAAAGCTCTCCGCCGCCGACATTGGGGTAAACCGCGCAGGCAGCTTTATTAACACGGAGGACGGAATTTTTTCCGTGACGGTTTCCGACTATGCGTTAATTAAAAATGTGAACGGGCTTGACCTTTCGGGGGACGTTGTCAGTCCCTATGAAACCTATTCCCGCCGCATAGACGGGGACGGCAACCTCGTCGGTATGACCCTCGTTTTATTTGATTACACAATAAAAAACAACCGCGGAGAGGACGTTTTATTCTGTGCGGGAAACGAGAAAATTTTCCCCGCCGACGATACGGGCGTGATTTTGAACGGCGGCGACCCTGCCTATTTAAGTCCCAAGGACAACGGCGGGAAAAACGCCTATATGCTGAATTTCGCGCCCTATGAGGAACGCACCGTCCAAATCGGCTTTTTGACAGAGGACGAATACGCCGACCGGGAATTGATTTTCGGCATAGGCGAAAATTATTTGTACTTTAAATAATCGAACGGGAATTGGCGTAAAACCAATTCCCGTTTTTTTTTTTTTTTTTTTTTACGCGTTGCAGTAACAGTCAAAATAACACTCGGTTTTCGTAACCACCCCCTTTTTGGCGTTCCCCGAAATCTCCACCGCCGAAACCTCGTAAACCGCCCCGTCGGGGAATTTCACCGTGCTGCGCACTTCCTCGCCGCACCAGCCCAGATAGCGGATAAACCTGCTCTTGCAGCCGCGCCGCGAAAAATTCAAACGGTACTGCAAACCGAAGTCCGCCAGCGAAAGGAACTGCCTGTCGAAGTTGACGTACTTGTGCCGCACAATCCCCCTGCCCTCGGCGTACCCGTCGGTGTAGTTGTAGCTGTAATCGCCGTTCACGTCTTTCATATGGTAGTAGCTCGCCATTTTTGAGTAATCCTCGCCGCCGCCCACTTCATAGACGTTTTTCGGCACGAAAATTTCGGCGGACTTTTTCGTCAGCCGCACCTCGTTCGTGCCGCCGATGTAGGGGTACTGCCCGTTCAAAGTCAGCCCCAAGCTGACAATCGCCGACCACTGACTGTCGTGCTCCTTGACGTAGATGTACCGCACCGTGTCGGCACTGTTTTCCCAAGTCACGTTGGGTACAACCATACTCTCCGACATCAGCTTGTTAAGGGTAATTCCCGCCAAAAGCCCGGGTTCAAGCTCGTTCTGCGAAAGCATGGAACTGAACCCGCGGGACGTTATCCTAAGCCTTTTTACGCCGCCGCTTTCCGTAACGGACATATTGTCCAAAATGCCGCTGTGTACGGCTTTTCCGTCAATTTCAAGCCGCACTTCTCTAACGTCGGAAATGTCGTCGGCTTTGCCGCAAACCGCCGTCACGTCAAGGCTGCTGTAGGGCGTGTACCTCTCTTTTCGGCACTTAAAGCCGATTAACCCCAAGGGAGTATAGTACGACCCGTCGGCAAGCCTGAGCCGCAGTACAGCATTGCGAATATCCATACTATACCTCCTCGCCGATATTTTCATAATTGTGTGCAATTTTGCACACACCGACAAATTCCAGCTCCGCCTTTTCGGTTTCGCCGACCTCGCCCTTGCAGACGTACTTTGAAAGCATAACCTTTTCAAAAACCGCCCCGCCGTAAGCGAGAGAAAATTCCTCCCCGCTTGTCAGAAGTCCGTCCAGCAAAGCCGTCACGAAAGCGGTTTCGTCCTCGGCGGCGGCAGCGCCTTTCAGCTTGATTTTTACCGTACTCCCCCCGCCGAAACTCAACGCGGTTTCCCCGCCGATAAGAGCCGTCTCGGCAGTCAAAGCCGCCCGTGTAAAGGAGTACTCCTCCACAAAAATTTTAATTCCCTTAAACGCCGCGAAATCAAGCTCTATGGGGACTTCCGGGCTTTCCTCTTCACCCTCGGGCGGGGTAATTTCAAAAATGATTTCGCAGTACAGCAAACCCGTTTTCACGTTCTGCTTTACCTCCGAAATTTCCGTCTTTGAAATATTTTCTCCGCACCCTTTCACGGCGGGCACGATAACGTTTTCCGCCGTCTCCGTCAGAAACGCCCCGTCCACCCGCTTTTCGCTGCCTTGCAGAGTAATCCTCACCTGCACCGTGGGGACTTTTTCACTGCCGCTTACGGTAAGCTTTTTCACCCCGACAAAGGCGCAGACGGGTTTCTGCAAAACCGTTATTGGGTAGTCGGAAAACTCGGAATGACATGGTATGCCCCGCTCCGAAACCGCCGCGGCAAATTTACCGATAATGTTCATAAAGCACCTCTCATTCCGCCCGCAGGAACAGGAAACCGTCGTCCCGAATAAGCCCCACGCAAAGCCGCTCGTAATTTTTGTACAGCCTTTGGGCGTACTCCAAACGCCCCGCATAGTCCGTCTCGGCGGCAGCCGTACCCGTCCTCGTCAGCGCGAGACGTTCCCGCGCCGCCTTTATTTCCAGCACTCGGCACAGCGTCTCGGCGGCGGCGAGGAAGTACAAACGCGGGTCGAAAATCTCCTCATCCCCCAAAACGCGCCGCCTTGTGTAGTCCGCCGCAAGTTCCGCCACAGGCAGGAATTTCTCCCCGTCCTCCTCGCCGTAAAAAAGATTAAACAGCGCGAAAATTTTCTCAATATCCATTTTAAACCTCCCTCGTCATATACGCCGAATTATCAAAATTTTCCGCGGAATTTTTCGGCGTTTTCCCCGCCGCAAGGGCTTTGGCAAGCTCCTCCAGCTCGTCGTTTTCAAGCATGGGTTCGACCTTTACAAAAAGTTCCGCCGCACCGTTTTCGCCGCTTTTCAGCATCAGCGCCCTGCGGATTTTCACCGCCAATTCCGCCCGTTTTTCGGCGGGGTTTTCCCCGTTTTCGTTTTCGGCAATTTCCGCGGACTTTTTCGTTACCCCCGCCCGAACCTGGGCGGGCACGGCAACAAAGCTCCACTCGTAAACGTCGGAAATCCCGTCCAGCGTGACAAAGCACTTCACCCCGTCGTAACGCCTGCCCTTAACGTGGCGGCACGCCTTAACCCGCCTGTCCGCCCCGCAAACCGAGCAAATATGCCGCTCCGCAGCGCAGGACACGGAAACCTCTTTTTTAATGCCGCCGTCGATTTCGCGGATAAGGTCGGCGTTCGAGGAAGTCCGCACCATATAAGCGTACCCCTTTAAACAGGCGTATTTCTCCCCGAGGGAATTTTCCCGCTCCTCCTCGGCAACCTCGGTACAGAACAGCCGCGCGGTTTGATTTCCGCCCTTTGGGTCGTGGTCGAAAATCCCCGTCGCGCCGATAAATTTTTCAGCCATTTCCTCCAAAGATTTTTTTGAGAAACGCTCGTTGTCACGGTCTATTTCGTTGTCGCAGAGCGTCACCGGGAAGATGTAAACCTCCTCCTCGGTATGCTCCCGACGGGTGAATTTATTTAATTTTTCAAGCAATTCTTTATGTTCCATAACGGTACTCCTTTTTTAAATATTTGCGGGACGGAAACCGCCGTCCCGCATAAATTTCCGAAATATTTTTTTTACGCAATTTTACGCAATTTTCAGCACCTTAACCGCGTCGCCGTCAATCGCCGAAAAGCCCGCGTTTACCGCCACGGCGGCAGAGTCCGACTGCTTTGAAATGAGCTTTTCAACCTCAACGATGACCTCGCCGCCCCGTATCATTTCAAGGGCGGAATTTCTGTCGATACCGATGAGAATACTGTCCGCCACCGCAGGACTTGCCACGATTTCAGCCCCGAAAGGAGTAACCGTTCCGCAGCCCGCCGCAGGGAGCACGGCTTTATTCATTTCCTCGAAGGCGAGGATTTTCGCCGCCGTCGCGGGGGAGCAGACTATGGTGTTCATTTCCGCCTTGTCAAAGCTGCCCCAGAACGCCGCCAGCTCGGAGTAATTGAACGTACTCCCCGACATGGAAACGGGAGTAATACCGTCCGCCAAAGCCTCTACAGCCGCCTTTTCGACAGCCTTTGCAAGCTTTGCTCCAACCGCCCGGAGAGCCACCGCGAACACGTCGATACGCTGCTGTCTCACAGCCTCGTAGGGGGCGTTTATCACCCTGCCGAACTTTTTAAGCGCGACAGCCGCCGCCGTGAGGGAAATGCTGCTTTTGGGCAGCTCGCCGCCGTAAACAGCCGTGCCGCCGTACTCCTCCGTACCGTCGCTAAGCACGATGCCGCGAGCGTCCACACCGTCGCAAACGCTTACCGCCGCCGTGATTTTATTCACGCAGCCGCTGTTCAGACCCGCCTCGACGGCGCGTCTCACAAACTCGGGGAAAAGAGCCGCGCTCTCGGTGGACTGAAAGAACCTGTCCACCTTGTCGGCGTTAACGCCCTTGACCTTGATGTCGAAACGCTTTAACTGGCGCTCGAAAGCGTCCATTTTGCGGAGAGCCTCGTCGGCGTAATTCTCCGAGGGGTCGAGAGCCTCCAAAGCCTGAGTGAAGGTCTTGCCCGAAAGATTGTAAAGTCCCTTTTCGATTTTAATTGAATTATACATAGTTAATTTCCTCCTAATAAATTTTAATTTAATTTTTATTTTTTGGGACGTTTCCGTCCCGCGTTATTCCGCAAGCTGTCTCTCGATTAAAGCCGCCTGCGCGTTGTGCAGCCTTGCCTCGGCGAGGACAGCCTCGTCCTGCAAGTTGATGTTGTCCCACTCAACGGAAACAGTACCGCCGCCGCCCATAAGCGTGAGATAATCCCCGCAGATTTTCTTGATGACGGGGGTGAGCACTCTGCGGTAGTACTCCAGTTCCGAGGTGAGAATGTCCGCCTGCTGGGAGGACATTCTCTCCGTGGACGACCACGTAAGCCCCAGCAGAAACGGCGGTACGGACAGCTTTGCCACTATCTGCTCAAGCAGCTGTCGGACGGGGATTTCCGTGTCGATAATCTGACTGTCCGCGCCGATTACCTTGATGTCAACGTCGCCGACAGCCACAAAGTCCCGCACCTCGCCGCAGCGCATTGCGTTCATTCCGTCGCTCCACTCTTTGGCGATCTGCTGCGCCCGCTCTTTCGCGAACGCCATTTCGCCGCTGTCCGAGGGCTTGTAAGTCACGGCGTAGCGGACGTTCCCCACACGGTCGAAATTCTGACCGATGCACTGATAAATCCTCATCAGCACCGCCGACAGGCAGGGAAGTCCCCGCAGCACCGACTGCCCCTCGGGGGCGTTGGCGGTGGCGTTTAACGCGCTGTACAGAATAAACCGCGGGTTTTGAGCGGCGCGCCATTCGCCCCTGCCGTCCATGAGGAAATACCGCCTGTCGCAGGGGTTTTCCCCAACCTTGCAGCGGAATTTATTCATGCTGTAAACCGCCATTCCGTCAACGTTTCCCGTATCAGGGTCAACAAGCATTTCCCCCGCCGCCGAGCCGTAGGTAAGCAGGCTGTCGAGGAACGCGTCCGTAAAAGCGTAAAGGGAATTCCCCCCCGCGCCCACGGGGACGTTCTCAACAAAAGCGTCCATTTCGGCTTGGTAACGTTCGTCGGAGCAAACGATTTTGTAGCACCCGGTCAGCCGTACGATTTTCTGCAAAGCCGCGTCCACGATAGGCACGCAGCTCCGCAGGTTGTCGTAAAGCTGCCATTCGTTAAAGCCGTCTTGCCCGCTTTGCAATGTCAGCAAATTCACGCCGTTGTCCGACAGTCTGCCGCTTGAAAGCGACGTTTCGCATTGGGGTACGTCGGCGAAATTCCTGCCGAAAAGTTTTTTAAGAATATTTTTTCTTTGCATTTTATGACCATTTTCCCGTTAGGGAAAATGTGTCCTCCTTTCTATCGATGTTTTGTGGTTTTGCGTTAGCAAAATTCCGAGCGGCAGCGAGGAAAACAAAACTCGCAGTTTGAAAATCGTAGATTTTCAAACTTTTTCACACTTCCTTTCGGTAAATTTAACGCGATACCGTTCCCGCCCAAAAGGCTGAACCGTCCCCGCGGAAAAAGGGGCTTGACACAAAATAGCGCATATCGTCCATAGCGTGGTCGTTCTCCTTAATGGGAACGTCACCGCCGCGATTTTCGTCCCAGCGGTATAAGGAAAACTCCCGCAGTATGTCCTTGCAGTCGGGGCTGAATAAAATCTTCCCGTCCCGCAGCGCGTCGGATACCCTGCGTATGCCCGAAAGCACCTCGTTTTTCGCGGGGGCGACGGGGTACTCCCCGTGGCGGCGTATACATTCTATAAAGGACGCCGCCGACGGGTCGGCTACAACAGCCTCAATCTGCCGTTCGCCTATGAGACCTTTAAGTCCCGAGTAGTGCTCCTCGTCGGTGCGGGAAATTCCCTCCCGCCGCGAATCGTAGTAGTATTCCGATATTCTGTACCATGTCTCGCCGCTCTTTCCCCAAAGCCCAAAGGAGGACGGATTTACCGTGCCGTAATCGCAGGAAACAACGTACCGCGAAAATTCCTCGGGGAGCGTTTTTGCAACGTGCCTGTCCGCGCAGAACATGGGGTAGACAATACCCTCGGCGGCGACCCACTTGCCGAGAATGAACCTGTCGTAGAAAACCCCGGAATAAAGCCGTTTGTACCTTTCTCTCACGGACGGGGAGAGAGACGGGTTGTCGTCCATGGTGAAGTGAAGATACAAGGCTCTTTTTTCACGGGCTTTCAAAATCCACTCCCGATAGAACCAGCAGTAGGGGTGAGACGGGTTGCAGCTGAACCATATTTTCGAGCCGTTCACGGAACATCTCGCCAAAGCCTGCTCCACGAAAGAGCGGGGCATAAGGACAACCTCGTCAAGGAGTACCCCGCAAAGGGTTATGCCTTGAATGAGGGCAGCCGAACCCTCGTCCTTGCCGCCGAAAAAGTAGAAACGGTTGGAACGTCCCCCGGCGGAAACGTCGGCGTAAGACCCGCTGATTTTTTCCGAGCAGGTGAAACCAAGTCCCCTGAGGGCGGACAAAAGCGGGGTTACAACGTTGCGGCGCAGGGAGGTGACGGTCTTGCCGCAGATGGCGAAATTCCCGCCGTTAAAACGGGACATCGCCCAAGCGGCGAAACCCACCGACATACACAAGGTTTTGCCCGACCGCACCGCGCCGTCGCAGATAACGGCGTCGCAGCTTTTGTACCTCTCGGTTTTCCACCAGTTCAGGACGGTTTTCTGCTTTTCGGAAAAGCGTACAAATTTAGTCACAATAACACTCCTTTGGAATTTTTGGGGGGGAATTTTAATCCCCGTCTTTTTGGGGTACTTCCTCGCCGCTTATCGCGTCAAGAAAGCTTTGGGCGGCGTTGTCGGCGGCTCTGCCTATGCGGATTTCGTTGAGCTTTTCGGCAGCCTTAATTCTGTCGGCGAATTTAATTTCGCACACGCCTTTGCCGATTTTCATTTCGGAAACGTTGTAAAGGTCGAGAGCGCGCACGTCCGCCTCGGTAAACTCCTCGGGGACGCTTTGGGCGAGAATTACCGCGTCGTTGATTTTGCCGCAGACGAGTTTTTCGAGCCCCCGTTCAACGCTGTCGCCGCAGTTTCTCTGCGCCGTTCTGACCTCCTCGAGGTACGCCGCCGCCTCGGGGTTGCCGAGGATTTTCAAGCCTGTTTCGAGGGCGTTTTCGGCGGAATATCCGCATTTTATCACCGCCTCGGCGATGCCGTTTCCCTCGGCGATACGGCAAAGGAAACGCTTTTGTCTTTTCGTCAGTTTTTTCGGCGTACTGTTTTGGCAGTTGCTTTTCAAAAAATCACCTCCTAAAATTTTTTTATCGGCAAGACATTTTCGGGCTTTTTGAAAAACGTCTTACACTAATAGCGCCAAAACGCGAAAAGTTGCACGCGAACGTGCAACTTTCAGAAAATTTTTTTTTATTTTTTCGGATATTTGTAGGAACGCACAAAACGGGCGTGCAACTTTGGTTAATAATTGACAGATAAAAATTAATAATTTTTGAACGGCGGTTTAGCACCCAAATTCACACAACAAACTAACCAAAAGCCCTTTAGGCAAGCAAAAAGGGTTTTTGGTTAGTTTATTGTATGAATTTGGTCGTTAACCCGCCGTATTGTACACCAAACTAAAACTTAATTTCATAAACTTTCCCGCATTCCGTCTCAAAGGAAACAACGTCCACGTTACCGTTTGCGGCGACGGGTTTGCCCCCGCAGAAAACCGAAATCCCGCCGCCTGCAATTCCGCACGGGTTGCCGCAAAGGGACAGCACCGCCGCCGAAACAGGCTTGCCGTCCGCCCACTCGAAGTCCACTTCGAAACCGCCCCGCGCCATAAAGCCCCGTACATAGCCCTTTTCCCATTCTTTGGGAATGGCGGGCAGGAAGTGTATCTCCCCGCTGTGGCTTTGAATAAGAGCCTCGCAGATGCCCGCGCCGCCGCCGAAATTGCCGTCTATCTGGAAAGGCGGGTGCATATCGAACATATTTATGCTCGTTGAGTGAGCAAGCAGAGCCGCGATGTTCTCCCCGACTTTTTCGCCGTCAAGGAGCCGCGCCCACATGTTGATTATCCAAGCCCGCGACCAGCCCGTGTGCCCTCCGCCGTGGGTGAGACGGCGTACCAGCGTCGCCTTTGCCGCCGCCGCAAGCTCGGGAGTGCGCCGCACCGTGATGATGTCCGCAGGGTACAGCGCGAAAAGCTGGGAAATGTGCCTGTGACCCGGTTCAGCCTCGTCGTAGTCCTCCGCCCACTCCATTATTTGCCCGTACTTGCCTATCTCGGGTTTGGGCAGCTTTTCCCGCAGCTCCTTAATTTTGGCAATAAATTCCTTGTCCCCCGCAGGTTTGAATTCCTCCGAAATTTCCGCCGAGGAATTTATCACCGCCGTGAAAAGCGAGTACAAAATCTGACTGTCCATAGCCGCCCCCTGACAGATTGTACCCCGCGCGCCCTCTTTTGTAATGTACGTATTTTCGGGGGAAACCGAGGGGCTTGTCACCATTCTGCCCGCGCCGTCGTCGATGAGGTAGTCAATGAAAAACTCGGCGGTTTCCCGCATTGTGTCGTACTTTTCCGTAAGGAACGCCTTGTCCCCCGTGAAAAGATAGTGCTCATACAGGTGCAGACAGAGCCATGCCATGCCCATGACCCAAAGCGTGCCCGGCAGCCACCTGTCCTGAGGGGCTGTGTCGCCCCAAATATCGGTGTTGTGGTGGCAGACAGTCCCCCCGCAGCGGTACATCTCCCGCGCCGTCACCCTGCCGTTTTCCCGCATACGCTCGATGTGGTCGAACAGCGGCGTGCAGCACTCGGACAGGTTTTGGGTTTCCGCCGCCCAATAGTTCATTTCGGTATTGATGTTTATTGTGTACTTGCCCCCCCAAGCGGGCCACATGTCCTTATTCCATATCCCCTGCAAATTCAGCGGCAGACTGCCCTCGCGGCTGCCCGCTATCATCAGGTAGCGGGAGAAATTGAAGTACATTTCGATAAGTCCCAAATCGCCTGCAAAATTGCCGCCGCCGTCCTTGATTTTTTGCAGGCGCTCGTCGGTGGGAATTTCTCCCAAATCCTCGCCGCCGAGGCTTATTTCGCACCTGCCGTACAGCTCGGTATAGTCGGCGATATGCCAAGTCAGCAGGTTTTGCGTACCCTTGCGAATTGCCGCCTTTGCCTGACTTATTGCCAATTTTTCGTAATCGCCGCCGCGGTAGGAGGTCTGACAGGCGATTGTGATAAGGGCGGAATTTGCCCCCTCAACGCGGATACGGTTGGCGTCGGTGCGAGCCGTCCCGCCCTCCGCGGAGCAGGAAATTGCCGCCGCGTAAGGAATACCGTCCGAAACGGTAAAAAGCAGGGTTGAGCCGTCGTAAGCCTCGTTTTTGTCGTAATTGTCGTCCCGCCCGTCGATGCTTGCGGAAAAGCTTATCATGGCGGGCTTGTCGGCTGTAAAGCTTATAACCATTACATTGTCGGGGCAGGAAACGAACACCCGGCGGCGGAAACGTACCCCGCCGCTTGTCCAATAGGTCTCGCAGACGGCGGCGGACAGGTCGAGGCAGCGCATATAATCGGAGTAATTTTCCGTCCCCCGCTGAAAGACGTGGAAGTCCCCCAACGGCTGATAGTGCCGCTGCTGCTCGTTCACGCCGTAGAAAGCCTCTTCGCAGAGCCGTTCCGCCTCGGCGGTTTTGCCCTCGCGGATAAAGGCGCGCATTTTTTCGAGGTTTTGGTAAGCCAGCGGGTTATTGCGTTTGCGGAAACCGCCCGACCAAATGGAGTCCTCGTTAAGCTGAATGAGTTCCGCCTCGGGCACGCCGAAAATCATGCCGCCGAGCCGACCGTTACCCACGGGGAGAGCCTCGTCCCAATTTTGGGCGGGTTGTTTGTACCATAAAAGTTCAGATGATTTTTTCATAAAAAAGCTCCGTTCAAAATTATTCTTTAGAAAATTATAGCATATTTTTTTGGGGAATTCAACTGTAAATTTTATTTAGCGTATTTTTTACGGCGGGTTAAAATTTAAGAACTTGTCCACATAGAAAAAATATGGTATAATAAGAAGTATGAGAT
>JAMPDU010000087.1 GCA_023665505.1 Ruminococcus sp. | reverse complement strand
TGAAAACCGGTGATCCCGCGAGGGACCGTGGGTTCGAATCCCACCCTCTCCGCCATTAGAGTGAAATGTAAGATTGATTTTGCTGTTCTGTTTTAGAAATTCAGAAACAAGAGGCAGGAATTTTACGGATTGCTTTTATAGTTTATTAATTTACCATTGCAGAAGTACTCAAGTGGTGAAGAGGCGCCCCTGCTAAGGGTGTAGGTCGGGTAACCGGCGCGAGGGTTCAAATCCCTCCTTCTGCGCCAAGGCTGAGCCTTGACCCTTATTGGCATACTTTGTCAATAAGGGTCAAATTTTTCCATGGGTAACATATTTCTGTACTGTTACCTGTGCCGCGGTGTCCGCGCAGCCGGAAAGGTTCTTGTAGAAATACGAGAACTTTTTCTTTTGTTATTTTTTGGGAAAATCATTTTTCTATGCCAAAACAAAGCTGAACCTTAACCCTTATTGGCATACTTTGTCAATAAGGGTAAATTTTTTCCATGGGTAACATATTTCTGTACTGTTACCTGTGCCGCGGTGTCCGCGCAGCCGGAAAGGTTCTTGTAGAAATACGAGAACTTTTTCTTTTGTTATTTTTTGGGAAAATCATTTTTCTATGCCAAAACAAAGCTGAACCTTAACCCTTATTGGCATACTTTGTCAATAATGGTTAAATTTTTCCATGGGTGACAATACTTCCGTACCGTCACTTGTCAAAAGGCTAAACCTTTTTACACAAAATGTTCATTTTATCTTGACATAATTCGGAAAACATTATATAATATTTATGTACGATAAATGTCGATTTTTCCGAAAGGACTGTAAAAATGAACACCGAAATTTATGAACTTTTTGTAAAATCTTTTCCCCAATTTCCCATGACGGAAACCGTCTTTGACAAGCTGCTTGACCCCGGCAGCTGCAAGATGATTACCCACTGTGAGGACGGCAAGCTTGCGGGCTGCGCCGCCGTCAGCGGGAACTGCATACGGCTGATATGCGTCGCCCCCGAGTACCGCGGCATGGGCATCGGGCACGTACTTATGAGAAAATGCGAAAAATTTATCGCCGAAAACGGCTTTAAAACCGCAATTCTCGGCGGTCGGGACTCGCGGCTTTTCATAGGCGCGGTCACCCCCGAGGAGCAGTGGCAGAATATGCGTAACAAATTTTTCGAGAACGAGGGCTACACCGCCCGAAACGGCTGCCTTGAAATGCGTATGAACGTCGGCGGGTTCAGCCTTGACGGGCTTGACATTCCCCCCTGCCCCGATAACGTGACTTTTGAGTATATTTCCGAGGACAGGCGGGAGGAACTTCTTGCCGCGGTGAAAAACGTCAACGAGGGGTGGGTTCGGCATTTTGCCCCCGACAGTCCTGTTTTTGCGGCTTTGGCGGACGGCAAAATCGCAAGTTTCTGCATTGTGTACGTGAACGCCGACACCGTCATCAGCACCGCCGAAAATTCCGTGGGAGTTATCGGCTGCGTGGGAACAGTCCCCGAGGAAAGGCGTAAAGGTATCGGACTTGCCATGGTCGCCCACGCTATGCAGGACGCGAAAAATAAAGGCTGTAACGAAATATTCATACATTATACATATCTCGACTGGTGGTACGGCAAACTTGGCTTTAAGACGTTTCTCCACTACTGGTTCGGCGAAAAGGAGGTTGGCAAAAAATGACAACACACAAATTCTACAGCGCCCTCCCCGAGGATGCGCGGCTGATACGCACCGAGGTTTTTATCGAGGAACAGGGTTTCCGGGACGAATTCGACGACAGGGACGAAACCGTCACCCACCTTGTTTTGTTTGAGGACGGCGTTCCCGCCGCAACGGGACGGGTTTTCCCCGAAAGCGGCAAGACCTTTTACGCAGGGAGAGTTGCCGTGAGAAAGCCGTACCGAGGGAAAAATCTCGGCGCGGAGGTTATGAGGCTGCTGGAAGATAAAGCCAAAGAACAGGGCGCGGAAATCCTCGCGGTTTCGGCGCAGTGCAGGGCGCGGGGGTTCTACGAAAAATTGGGCTATACCGCAAGCGGTGAGGTCTACCTCGACGAATACTGCGAACACATTCATATGGAGAAAGTGCTGTAAAGTAGCAGAACTTTACAGCATTTTCTAATTTATAAGCTCGGCGGAATAGTCCTCGTTCAGCCGCCAAACTTGAGCGGCGTTTCCCGAAAACGCGCCGTCCGAGGTTATGACAACGGCGGTAATCCCCTGCCCCTCCGCAAGGGCAAGCTCCGCGGAAAGCCTTTCGTCAAGCAGCGGTGTGTAAAGCAGAATACCTTTACCCGCCACTAACTCCGTCGGTATTCTCTCCCCCTTATAAGGCAAGTCCGCAAACCTGTACTCCGCCATTTTGGTCTGCAACGCGGAAACGTCCGCAGGGTCGGCAATTTCAAACGCCGTAAAAACGCCACCGAAACGGCAGTAAACCGTAGTTTCAAAGCCGCACTTCACAAGCCCCAGCGCGGCGGCAAGCATACCCTCAACCGCCCGCTCGTTCAGCAGCGCGTCCGCTCCCCCGCAGACGTCCAAAACTATAGTCTGCTGAATCGACTCCACCTCGTCGTCCAGCCGAACCATGTATTTGTCACGCTTTGAGGAAAGTTTCCAGTTTATACGCCGCACCGGGTCGCCGTCCTCATACTCCTTGTGGGTGTAGCCGGGCATTCCGCCGAAACGTACAAAACCGTCGCTTTCCTTGGTTTCCTCGTTGTCGTCGGCAAATTTCGCAGCCTCCGCGGCAGACCGCAAAAGCGGCGCGTCTCCCGGAATTTCGGGAATGTCGGGAAAAATTCTCATTTCCCGTGAAACTCCCGCGCAGGACATGGCAAAGCTGAAAAATCCCATAAAATCCCATAGAACGGCTTTTTCCGCGCCGACGCTGCAAACGCCCCACACTTTGGCGGTGTACTCAACCTCGATGATCCGTTCCGTTCGGGGCGGTATGCTGACAATATATTCCAAACTGTCCTCGGTGGAGAGATTTTTCGCCTCCGAAAGCCTTATCCGCACCGTCGGCACAGGCAGCAGACTTCTGTTTTTAAGATATATTTTCAGCACCGCTTTTTCCCGTTTATAAAGCATGCTGCGGCTCACGTCCGCCCGAATTGTTACGCATTTCAGCTTGTGTATGGCAAGAGTTACCAAAAACGAAAAAATCGGCGCGCACACAAGCACGTACACAAAAGTCCAGCCAACTTCGGCGGACATATAAAGCGCGAAAAAAAGTCCAAAGCCAATGGCAATAATATACAGTAAAATTTTAGAAATCATTTCAGACCTCACTCCGTGGGCACGGGTACGCTGCCCAGCAGTTTCTCCAGCGCGTTTTCAGCGGTCATGTACATCGATTTGCCTTTCGGCGAAAGCATAAGCCTGTGAGCAAGGGTGCACACGCCGCAGTCTTTCACGTCCTGGGGGGTGATGTAGTCCCGCCCGTTTATGAAAGCCCAAGCCTTTGCCGCCTTGTACAGAGCAATGCTGCCGCGGGGGCTTATGCCGAGGCGTATCCCCTCGTCGTTCCTGCTGGCGTCGGCTATGGCGATTATGTAATTTTTGACATTTTCCGCCGCCCGCACCTGCTTGACCTGCTCCTGCAAGCCGACTATATCCTCGGTCGCAAGCACCGCCGAAATGCGGTTCAGCGGGTTTTCGTACTCGTTTCTGTCAAGTATGGAAACTTCCTCCTCGGCGGTGGGATAGCCCATGCTTATCTTCATGGCAAATCTATCCATTTGCGCCTCGGGAAGATGATACGTGCCGTAAGTCTCCACCGGGTTCTGCGTGGCGAGCACCATAAACGGCTTTGGCAGGACGTATGTCTCCCCGTCCGCGCTGACTTGGTGCTCCTCCATAACCTCCAGCAGGGAGGACTGTGCTTTCGGCGAGGCGCGGTTTATCTCGTCCGCAAGGAGAAAGTTGCAGAAAGCCGCTCCCTTGCGGAAGTCGAAGTCCCCCGTCTCGCGGTTCAGCATGGAAAATCCCGTGATGTCCGAGGGCATAATGTCCGGGGTCATCTGAACGCGGCTGAAAACGCCGTTCACCGACTTAGCCAAAGCCGCCGCAAGCTGGGTCTTTCCCACCCCCGGGACGTCCTCCACAAGAACGTGCCCCTCCGTCAGCAAAGCAGCAATCGCCTGCAAAATGGGCGTGCGCTTGCCGATAATCACCTTTTCGATGTTTTCCGCCAAAAGCTGTATTTTTCCGTTCATTTTATTAGTCCTTTCTATTTTTTAATTTATCGCAGCAAAAACAAGTCCCGGGTTCAAAACAATATCCCTAACCTCGTCCCTCGTCAGCAAAACCGTGCCCTGCGTTCCCTCCAGAAAAATTTCCTGCGTGACCTCGATAAGGTCGAAGGACTGCTCCAAAACCCCCATTATTTCGGGCATTATCACGCTGTCAAGGCTTTTCGCCGCAAGGCTCAGCGCAAACAACGGGTTTGAGGCGTTTTTGTACTGTTCCGCCGTCTCCGCAAGCTTTTCAAACGCCTGCACTATGCGGTCGAAGTATTTCAAGCTGTCCCCGTAAAGCTCGCCGAAAATTTCCCCCTGCAAATAAACGTCCCTGTACTTTTCCGCGAAATCCTCCCGCACCGCCTTGACTTCCTCGGTCATCTCCCCGTAGTCGGCGGTAAGAATTGCGGTAATGTCCCCCGAATTGACGTTCGCCATAACGATGTTCAGCGTTTCAATGACGCGCCCCTCCATTTCGGCGGCAAGGCGCTTTTTCTCTTTCAGCTCGGGGCGGGTCTCTTCTTTGCTGTACCGATAGCCGTCCAAAAAATAATGCTCTATAAGAAAATTGGTAACAATTTCCTGCTCCTCGGCGGTAAGGGTAAACATCGACTTTACGGGAACGCCCGTCCTGTCCTCGGGGAGAAGTCCTCCTCTTGTGAACTCGGTGATGATTTCCTCCTCGGCGGAGGTTTCCGTCTCGGTAACCGTGGTTTCGGGGACAGTTGTCGTCACGGCGGTTTCCGTAACCGTTGTTACGGTCGTGACTGTGGTTTCCTCGGTTGTGACGGTTGTTTCCTCCGTAGTTGTAACAGGCGGCTTAGTCTCCATAACCGTGGTGACGACGGTTTCGCCCCGTTCCTCAAACTGTTTGGCAGCCTCTTCCTCGGCTTTTTTTATTTCCGCCGCAAGCTGATTTTGCATAACAGCCTCCGCGAGAGTTTTTTCCCTTGCGCTTGTTTCGGCGACGTAGCTTTCGGTGAAACGCGCCGCCGTCAGCATACTGACCGTACCGAAAACGGCTATAATTAAAATTTTTAAAAGTTTCATAACATTTCCTTTCAAGCCGTGATTTCTATAGTATTCCCCTCAAAATCGGCTATTACGCTTTCATAGTAACCGTCCCCGGTGACCCGCGGCTCTCCCTTCACGGTATATCCGCCGTTCCGCAGACGTTCCGTCAGCTCGTCCACAGCCTGCCTGCCGCCGGCGGAAAAGGCAATATGGGAAAGCCCAAAGCCGTCTTTTTCATTGCTTGCTTTCACATTAGGTCTGTTCATTATTTCAAGACGGCAGCCGTCCTCAAATGTCAGAAAATAGGAGGAAAACCCCGTTTTTTCATTGCGGTACGGCTTTCCCGCCGCCGCGCCGAAATAATCCTCGAAAAAGCGTTTCGCTCTCTCCAAATCTTGGTATAATATGGCAATATGTTCTATCTTCATAAAAATACCTCCCTATCTTCACGCCGATTTCTTTCCGCTGAAATCCTTTTTGTTGGCAGCGGCTATGCAGAACACGTACACCGAAACCGACAAAACAGCAAGAACCGCGCACCTGACAACCTGACTTCCAAAACTGTTTGCAGTTACTGCCATATTGGCAAGACCCACGGAAATTCCCGCAAAAAGCGAGAAAAACAAGGCGGCGGACTCCCTGCCCGTTATCAGGGAAACAAGCATATTTACCGTGCCGCAAAGTACGTACAAAAGCAGCACCGATACAGCCGCGCCGATTATCGTTGGCAAGGGCGGCGCGAAAAAGTCCTCAGCCGAATGACCCAGCATAACCCGCACCCCGATAAAACCGCTGCTCCAAACGCTGCTGAAATTAAAGGCACGGGAGCAAACGGTATAATTTACCAAAAACACCAGCCCGAAAAATATCACCGTGTTCACAAGGTATGTGACAAGTTTCCCCGCAAGCCACCGAGGACGGCTGCCGCAGCGTAGAATTTCAATCCCGCCGAAACCGCTGTCGAACATTATGCCGCAGACGGTAAACAGGTACAGCGGAAGATATATGAACACAATGTTAACGGTGTCGGTCATTATCAGAAACAACGCCTCAAATGAGGAAAACGCCGCCATATCCGCAATGTCAATGTATTTGTAAACGCTGACGACCGCCGTGAAAGCCGTCACCCCCAAAGCAAGACACCACCTTGCCGCAGGAATATGCTCGGTCAGGCTGAACATCGCTCCTCTAAGCTTTTTCAATTTGCGTCAAACCTCCTTTTAAAAATTCCAAATACTGTCAGTACCACCCCTGCCGCCGCCAATGCCGCGGGTACGGCAAACCTTACGGGGGCAAGCGTTCCCCCGTTTATGGACGGCGCAATGTCAAGGGGCGGATAGAAACGTTCCAGCCCGATGTAGGGAAAAGCATACACGCAAAGCATATACAGCACCTGCGGCATAACAAGGGGGACGTACCGCTGCCTGTTGGCAAAGGTCAGCCCATAGGCGAATACGGCGTATCCAAACCCGAAAGTTACGGGCAAAATAAGCTCTTTAACCGCCCTGCCGACGTCGGGAATTTCCCCCAAAATCAAGCATACGGAAAACAGCAGAACCTGCGGAATAAGCAGCGCAGCCGCCCCCGAAATTCCGCAAGTCAGCAGCCTTTGAAATTCGTAACCACGTTTGCGGAGTTTTATCGTCATAAGAGTGCTGTAAAGCGTTTCACTTTCCAGCATTATCATCACCGAGTAAGGCATTGCCGCCAAAAGCGGCGCAATAAAGGGCATTGCAAGAGCCTGCACCGATATGTAAAGGTTATCGGCTTTACCCCAAAGCAGGTAATACGCCATTGCCCCGAGGTACAAAACCGCGCCGAAAGCAACGCTTATCCAAAAGGCAGGCTCGGTAAAAATTCGTTTCAAATCGGTTTTAAAAAATCTCATATCAAACCTCTTTCACGGTACAGTCGTCTATATGGAATTTTTTTCCGCAAAGGGTATCAATATCCTCGGCGATATGGCTGGCAAGGACGATAGTCGCGCCCTCGCCGTTAAGTTCTGTAAATAATTTCCTTATTTCGGCGACAGACCCTGCATCGAGACTGTTCATAGGCTCGTCAAGAACGAGCAGTTCGGGCTTGTTCATAACTGCCTGAATAATTCCCAGTTTTTGCCGCATACCCAAAGAATAATTTTTCACGGGACGTCTATTTTTCGGGTCAAGCCCGAGACGTTCCATAAGCGCGGCAATTTCCTTTGTACTAACGGGGTTCGCGCTCATGGAGTTTAAAATTTTCAGATTTTTCATACCGCTGTAATGGGGAATAAACCCCGGGGTCTCGATCATCACCCCGAGAGAGTTCATAAACCTGTGCTTTGCGGTAAAATTTTCCCCGTCAACGGTAATGCTCCCGCTGTCGGGAATAAGCAGCCCCGACATAAGCTTGAAAATAACCGTCTTGCCGCTGCCGTTCCTGCCCACGAAACCGCATATTTCACCCTTTTCAACGGAAAAACTGACATTTTTTAACACCGGCGTACCGCCGAAACTTTTGCACACGTCCCGAAAAACAATATAACTCATATTAGCCGCCCTTTCTCGCAAAAAATTCACCCATTATAAGTATAGCCTATAACCGCCGAATTGTCAAGATTTATAAAGCTCCTCCCACCATCGGCGGTTTTCGAGATACCATTTTACCGTTGTTTTAATACCCTCGGCAAAACTTGTTTCAGGCTGCCAGCCAAGCTCGCGGCGGATTTTCGACGGGTCTACTGCGTACCGCTTGTCGTGCCCCCTGCGGTCGGGGACGTGAGCTATCAGGCTCTCGGGTTTGTTAAGTTCCCTCAGTATCAGCTTTACAATATCAATATTTTTCATTTCGCAGCACCCGCCGATATTGTATATTTCGCCGATTTTCCCGTTATGAATAATCATATCCACCGCCCTGCAGTGATCCTCTGCGTAAATCCAGTCGCGGACGTTTTCTCCGCTGCCGTACACGGGTACGGGCTTGCCGCAAAGCGCGTTCGCAACAGTCAGCGGGATAAGTTTTTCCGGGAATTGATACGCCCCGTAATTATTCGAGTAGCGGCTCACCGTAACAGGCAAGCCGTAAGTCCTGCGGTACGCCATAGCAAGCATATCCGCCGAGGCTTTCGAGGCGGAATAGGGGTTACCCGGGCGGACAGGGGTTTCCTCGGTAAAAAGCAGGTCGGGTCTGTCAAGGGGCAGCTCGCCGTAAACCTCGTCGGTGGAAATTTGGTGAAACCGCGTGTTCCCATGCCGCAGACAAGCGTCCATAAGAACGGCGGTTCCCATAATATTGGTACGCAGAAACACCTCCGGGTCGTTTATGGAGCGGTCGACATGGCTTTCCGCCGCAAAATTCACAACAATGTCCGGACGTTCCTCCACAAACAGCTTGTCTGTCGTTTCTTTATCGCAAATATCCGCCCTTACGAAACGGAAATTCTTATTTCCCATAACAGGTTTCAGCGTGGACAAATTCCCCGCGTAGGTCAGCTTGTCAACGCAAACGATACGGTAAGCGGGGTATTTTTTCATCATATAAAAAATAAAATTTGAGCCGATAAAGCCAGCGCCGCCGGTAACAAAAACAGTCATTTTATTTCCTCCGTAAAACAAAAACAATATGTCCCCGCTAAAGGCTGAGCCTTTACCCATATTGGCAAACTTTGTCAATATGGGTAAATTGCTCCCACGGGTAACAATACTTCCGTACCGCTACCTGCCTAAAAAACGGGGACATTTTTTATTCAAGCTCTCTAATATACTTCACCCTGCTGAAGGCAATACAGATAATCACTCCCAGAACGCCTATGACAAAAAACAGCAAAGCCGCTCCCGAGCCTTTTGTACCGCCGAAAACCTTCACAAGGAAACTGTCCGCGGACTGCCCCGCCATAAACGGCTCAAAGACCTTATCCACAAGCAGCCCTCCGAGAAAGTACCCCAAGGGAATTGTAAAAAACTGTAAAGTACTTCTTGCGGAATACACTCTTCCCTGCATTTCGGGGGGAACAGCCGTCCGCATAATAACGCCCATATTCGCGTTCATCAGCGGAATAACAATCCACCCGAGAATACCGCCGATACTCCACCAAAGGGTACTTCCCCCAAAGGCGAGGAAAAAATTTTCCGTACTCATGGAAATAAGCAGGCAGATAAATATCACCCTCACCCTGCTTTTCGGCTCGGGGGCGGCAATCGCGATAAAGCTCCCCGCGAAATTCGCCGCGCCGATACAGGCGTTGACGATACCCAGCGCGGTTTCGTCTTTTAGGGACAGTATCATCGGCGAAAGCGCCGCCTCGTAAATCGACGCCACAAAATTAATCGCCGCCATGGACATGATAAGCCACAAAATCCCCTTGTTTGACCGCAGGTAAGAAAGCCCGTCCGCAGCCGTTTTCAAAAGGCTTTCGGACTTTTCCGGACTTTTCTCCGGCTCGGGAATTTTTATAAAGAATAACAGTACCAAAAACGCGGTGGCAAAAGTTGCCAAATCGAAAACAATTACCGCCTCGACCCCCGCCAAACCCACAATTGCCGCCGCAAAAACCGGGGTGAGAATTGTGGTCAGCGAGCTTGAAAACGAGTACATACCGCTTGTTTTCTGATAGTACTCCTTTGGGGTAAGCAGCGTTGCGGCAACCTCCGCGGCGGGATTTTGCACCGTCCCCATAAGCCCGTTTACCGCGTTGAGAATGTACAAGTGCCAAACCGCAAGGTTTCCCGTTTTCAGCAGAATAAGCACCGTAACCGTGCAAGCCGCCGCGATACTGTCGCATACAAGCATAGTCGCCTTTTTGTTCCACCTGTCGCTTAGCGCCCCCGCGAAAATGCTCATAACCACATACGGCGCGTAAGAGCACACCGTCAGCAAAGCGGTTGACAGCGCCGAGCCGCTTTCGCCGTACAGCCAAATCACCAGCGCGAAGTTAGTCATTGCGCTCCCCAGCGAGGAAAACGCCTGTGTAAGCCAAAGAATTATAAAGCTTTTAAGTTCTTTTAAAGTTTTAATCATTTTACCTTGCTCCTTTAGTAATAGTAATATTTACCAAAAAGTGCAAAGTATGACGGATTCAATCAAATCCGCTCCGTGAAGTCCGTCATTCCCTGCACGGAGCGTTGCCAATGATAAGCAGCATAAAAATTCCTCCCGATTTTTATAAGGACTTGCCAACAGCTTACAGTTGACAAGTCCCCTAAAATATGTACTTAATCTTCTTTATAATTTACCAATTCGTCAAGCATTTTTGGCAGCTCCGTCTCCATATTTTCATTGGTGAACTGGCAGGTTCCCACCGCCTTGTGTCCGCCGCCGCCGTATTTCAGCATAAGTTTGCCCACGTTTACGTTTGAAGTGCGGTTGAGTATGGAGTAACCCACCGCCGCGCTGCACCCTTGACCGCCCTTGCCGCTGACGATCCATGCGGAAATATTCTGCTCGGGGTATAGGCTGTAGATGAGGAAACGGTTGCCCGAATAAATGGGGTCAACTCCCCGCAGGTCGCTGATGATAACGTCCTTTTCGGTACGGGTGTGAGCCTTTACCATTTCCTTGAATTTTTCGGTCTGCTCCATATAAATGTCAATTCTTTCCTTTACGTCGGGCAGAGCGAGAATTTCGTCCGTATTCATAGTGCGGCAGCAGTCGATAAGTTTTTCCATAAGCTGGTAGTTGGAAATTGTAAAATTCCTCCAGCGACCCAGACCCGTTCTCGGGTCCATAAGGAAACCCACCAAAATCCAGCCCGTAGGGTTAAGTATCTCCTCACGGGTAAGGTTGCCGCTGTCAACCTTGTCGACGGCTATCATCATATCGTCATAGTGACCGAAACGCTCCTCGCCGCCGTAATAATCGTAAATAATCCTCGCGCAGGAGGGAGCGATACGGCTTTCTCCCCTGTACTTGCCCTCAAGCTGATTGCGCTCAAACTCGCTTGAATGGTGGTCGAACCAAAGTCCGCAGCCCTCGACGTAAGGCACGTTGGCAAGGCAGTCGTCCTCGGTAATTTCGATAAGACCGTCCTGCAAATCCTTTGGGTGAGCGAATTTCCAATGGTCTATAACGCCCACGTCTTTAAGCAGCGCGCCGCAGGCAAGTCCGTCAAAATCCGAACGTGTAACAAGTCTCATTTCAACACAACTCCTAACAAATTAATTGAAATATAAATATATGTTAATATTATACAACATTTTGATTTAAATTTCAAGTGTTTTTTGCGAAAAATTTAAAAATGTCATATTTTCGGGAAATTTACAGCAACCCTGCAAAATAATACCAATGCGGTCAAAAAAGTGTTCCGGCAACGGGAACACTTTTTTGACCGCATAGCATTACTTGCTTTGACCGCTATTCAACTGTTTTTTGAGTAATTTTAACGCTTTCGGCGATTTCTCTGTGCAGCTCGTCAGAGACAGACCCGTCAAGCTCTATGGCGGCGTACACCCCCGCCCGGCGGTCAAGGGAAAGTATGCCCTTGTTTATTTTTTCGCCATCGCCGTTATTTACGCTGTCGGAATGGTACACGTCCGTGAGAGCCGTTTCAAAGCCGTCGCCGCTCCGTACCGTTTCATAGCGGTTTCTTACGGCAAACTGATAATCGTTTCCGAGGGCGATCTGATTATACACCGCAGCGGGAATTTTCATTTCCTCCTCCGACAGCTCGGGTATGGCGTTGTACCCCGCAGCCCCCGCGCAAACGCCGCTTTCGTCGTAGATATACCTCGCCGAAAAAGTCCCTGTAAGCGGAAATTTATCCGAAACTTCGTCGGTAACGCTCCAGCCCGAGGGCAGAGAAAAGGTTAATGTAAATCCGTTTATTTCCAGTACCTCTTTGTTGTACTCGGCGACTTCCTCCCCGCCAGAGGGAAAATCCAGCGAAAACTGCACCAAGCCGCTTTCGGCGTTATCAGCGGGACTTTCCCCGCACCCCGAAAGCAGTATCCCCGCCGAAATCACGGCTGAAAGCAATGCGGCGTATTTTCTCATAATTTTCATAGTTGCAGACTTCCTTTCGGTTTAACGGAATTTACGGAAAAATTTGCTGTAGGACGTTAGGCGGGAGCAGAGCCCCCGCCCTACGGTATTTACTGATTTGCTTTAAGCATATCACATACCCACCCTTTTGTCAAGATGTTCAAATCCAAATTTTAAAGTTTTGTAAAATTATAGCGAAATGCGCCCAAATACAAAAAAAGCACTTGCTTTTCCGACAAAAAAATGTTATAATAAAACTTAATGTTGTTTATCCACGTTTTTCACAGGAGGTTAATTATGCCGATAAAGTATATTTTCGTAACGGGCGGAGTTGT
>JAMPDU010000086.1 GCA_023665505.1 Ruminococcus sp. | reverse complement strand
GGTTCTGCTTGTTTCCCATAGTATGGAGGACGTGGCTAAATTTGCGGACAAAATCCTTGTTATGAACAGGGCGAAAATTTTCTGCTATGAGGACACTCCCGAGGTTTTCAAGCGGGCTGATGAGCTTACCGAAATAGGTCTTGCCGTACCGCAGATAACGCGGGTTTTCAACCGCTTAAAACAAAGCGGCATAGACATTCGCACGGACGTGTACACCACCGAGTTCGCAAAAAAAACTATTCTCGAATACCTTGAAAAGCGGGGTGAACGCAATGCTTAAGGACATTACTATCGGGCAGTATTTCCCGGGAAAATCTGCGGTTCACAGGCTTGACCCACGGTTCAAGATAATCATTACGGGAATTTTTATCGCCATGCTTTTCACTGCGGACAGCTTTATAGCTATGGCGGTTGGAATAATTTTCCTGCTGATAAGCTTTCTGCTGTCAAAAATACCCTTTAAGCTGATGTTAAAGAGCTTGAAACCGATAATTCCCATAATAATTTTTACGTCGGTGCTGAATATCTTCTTTTTGGACGGCGCGGTAATTTTCAAGCTGGGCTTTATTAAGATAACCGATGAAGGTCTCCGCACCAGCGGGTTTATGATAATCAGAATAATCGCCCTTATTATGGGAAGTTCCCTGCTGACCTACACAACCTCCCCCATAACCCTTACGGACGCCATCGAGCGGCTGCTTTCACCCCTTAAAAGGCTGAAAATGCCCGTCCACGAGCTTGCCATGATGATGACTATCGCGCTGCGGTTCATTCCCACCCTTATCGAGGAAACCGACAAGATAATGTCCGCCCAAAAGGCGAGGGGAGCGGATATGGAAAGCGGCAGCCTTTTACAGAGGGCAAAGGCTCTCACGCCAATACTGATACCTCTTTTCGTTTCGGCGTTCAGACGGGCGGAGGAGCTTGCCACCGCAATGGAGTGCCGCTGCTATCAGGGCGGCGACGGCAGGACAAGGCTGCGGCAGCTCCACTCCGGCGGGGGAGATTACTTCGCGCTGGGGCTTTCGGTAATGTTCCTGAACGCGGTGCTGTTTATAAACTTTATGACGGGTTGAGGCTTATGAGGAATTTAAAGGTAATTACGGCGTACTGCGGTACTGCTTATCACGGCTTTCAGCGGCAGGAAAACGCCTTGGGGGTACAGAACGTTCTCGAGGAAAAACTTTCCCTGCTGACAAACGGCGAGGTGAAGATAAACGGCTGTTCCCGGACGGACACGGGTGTTCACGCAAATGAATACTGTTTCTCTTTTGAGACGGAGCACGGTATTCCCTGCAATAATATCATACGGGGAATGAACTCCATTCTCCCGGACGATATTTCAATTCTCAGCTGCGAGGAAGTCCCGGCGGATTTTCACGCACGGTATTCCTGCGTTGCAAAGGAGTATGTGTACCTCATTCTCAACAGGCAGAGCAAAGACCCCTTTTTGGCGGACAGGGCGCTGCACTATCCGTTCCCCCTTGATTTGCCGCTTATCGAGAGGGCGGCGGGGGACTTTGCGGGTACTCACGATTTTAAGTCCTTTTGCGGTACGGCTAATTTAAAGGAAAATACTGTAAGGACTATAGAATATTTTAAGGTACAAAAATGTGAAAATTTGGTGAAACTTATTGTAAAAGGCGACGGTTTTCTGTATAATATGGTTAGGGTAATGGTGGGGACGCTTATTTTCATTAACGAGGGAAAGCTCCCGCCGGACTGCGTGCCGAAAATACTTGAGGCTAAGGACAGAAACCTTGCGGGGAAAACAATAGGGGCGCAGGGACTTTACTTGAATAAAGTGTTCTATTAAAATATTAAGGAGGGCTTGGCGTGGCGGTTACGGACGTTTCAATGCTGCGTAAAAACAGAAAAAAGAAAAAAGCGCTGAGCTTTCTCAAAAAGCTTATCATTATCGCGGTTATCGCGGGTGCTGCCGCGGCGGCGGTTTTTACAAAGGATTTGTGGTACCCTAAACTTGAGGGGATACTGACAAAAATTCCCGCAAAGGAAAACTCGGCGGAGCTTGCAAAGGGAGATTTTCCCATATCCATAGAGGGTGGCGCAAGCTATAATCTGACGCCCCTTGACAACAGCATAGCGATTGTGGACGATTCTCACTTCTTTGTCTACAACGGGGACGGAAGTTTGATATATTCCGCCCAGCATACCTTTTCACGCCCCATTATGACGGCGTTTAACAAAAAGGCTCTGCTGTACGACTTGGGGGGTAAAAGTTTCGGGCTTTACAGCAAGTACAAGAACGTTTACAGCAAGTCCACCGACGAACCCATTCTCCTTGCGAGGCTGGGAAACAACGATATAGCGGCGGTGGTCACCAAAAGCGAGAAGTACCCCTCCGCGCTAATGGTGTACGATTCGGCGGGAAAGAATATTTTCAACTACCGTTCCGTTTCGAGAATTATCGACGTGACGTTCAATTCCGACAGCAGCGGCTGCTATATTACGACGATCGGCACAAGCGGCGGGTTTATCGCGTCCCGCATACTTTATTACCGTTTCGACAAGGTTGACTACGACGATAAGGGCAACCCCGTTCCCGTGTGGCAGACGGAGGATTTGCGGACTCTTGCCGTTTCGGTAAGACTTTTCGGGGAAAACAGCATAATCATGTTCGGGGATACAATGTGCGCATATTATGACGAAAACGGCAATTTTACCGACAGCTATGAGTACAAGCGGCAATTGGTGGACTATTCCTCCGAGGGAGAAATCGCGGCGCTGCTTTTCAGAAACGACGAGCGGAGAAGTTCCGAGCTTGTGACGATAGACTGCCTTACGGGGACGGTAAGCGAAAAAAATCTCGGATATGAGGTACTTAACGTTCAGGTAAGCGGGAATACTGTTTATATGCAGAGCAGGGACGGAATAGAATCCTGTGCCGCGAGCGGAGAGCCGCTTTCCTCGGTTAAGCTGGAAACGGATTACAACGATTTCCGCCGGGTGGGGAATTATATCTACCTGCTCGGTTACGACGAGATAAACAGAATTGACTACAATTAAAAAGGGTCTGAAAAATGAATTACGCTTTGGATATTGCCGCGGCGGCGGTTGTGATTATTTTTGTTATAGCCGGCTCCCGAAGAGGGGCGGTGAGAATGCTTATCTCCCTTATCGGGTATATTGCGGCGTTTGCGGCGGCTGTTTTTGTAAGCAACGCGGCGGACGAATACGTTTACGGCAGCTTTGTAAAGCCGTTTGTCATGTCGGCTATGGAAACTAAAGCCGAGGAGCTTTCCGAGACCTATCTCGCTCCCGAAAACCTTGGGGAGATACTTTCGGAAAACGGCATAGAGCTTGACGGTGAACAGCTTGATATTCTTGCGGCGGGGGGAGAGGTTTACGAAAAAGTCTTGACTAATGAGAAATTTCGTGATACACTTAATAGTGTATTTATAAATTACTGCCGTATGCTTACGGACGCGTTTTCGGGGGTTCTGCCCGAGGAAGTGGTAAGCGGCGCGGAGGACTACCTTAACGAGACGGATATGGAGAACCAAAGAAAGCTGGAGCTGCTCACCGAGGAAAGGCAGTCCGTTACCGAAATAGTCGAAAGGGAAATAGTCCGCCCGCTTATGATGAAAACCGTTAACACCGCGCTTTTCGCGGTTACATTCGGGGTAACTGTTATAATCTTCGCGGTGATTTCAAGGGCTGCGGGGCTTATACGGAAAATCCCGTCGGTGCGTTCGGCGGACAGTCTGCTTGGCGGACTTATGGGGTTTCTCCAAAGCCTGCTTGCGGCTGCGGTAATCTGCTTTGCCGTCAGCGTTTTTATAAAGCTTACGGGCGGGGCGAACGAATACGTCAACCCAGATGTAATTTCGGAGACGGTTGTTTTCAAATGGCTGTATAACGGCACATTTTATTTGATGTCGATTATTTTGAAATAGAAGATATGGAGGACAGCGGCGATATGATGTGTACAAGATGCAAAAAAAGAACTGCGGTGGTTTTTATAACCGCCATTCAGGGAAATGAAAAGCGCAACGAGGGCTTGTGCCTTGTGTGCGCAAAGGAATTGGGCATTCCCCAGGTGCGGGAGTATATGGATCAAATGGGCATCGACGACGACGAGGTTGAGGAGTTTGCCGACCAGATGACGGATATTTCCGAGGCGTTGGACGGCGATTCCTTTCAGCACGGCGGTACGGGCGCACTGCCCGGGTTCATACAGAACCTTTTCGGCGGGTCTATCAAGAACCTCAACGACCTTTTGGGCAAAAAAGAGGACAGCTCCCCGCGGGACGAAATTCCCCATGAGGGCGAGCATGTTCATGATGAGCGCACACGGGCTAAAGAAAAGCCTGCGGGCAAAAAGAAAAAGAGCAAGTTTCTGGACAATTACTGCACCAACCTTACCGAGCGCGCCGAGGAGGGCAAACTTGACAACATTATCGGCAGGGACAAGGAAATCGCACGGACGATACAGATACTTTCCCGCAGACAGAAAAACAACCCCTGTCTCATAGGCGAGCCGGGTGTGGGAAAAACTGCCATTGCCGAGGGCATCGCGCAGAAAATAGTCGCGGGGGACGTTCCTTTCAACCTGAAAAACAAGCGGCTGTACCTGCTTGACCTTACCGCGCTTGTGGCGGGAACACAGTTCAGAGGGCAGTTTGAAAGCCGCGTAAAGGGTCTTATCGACGAGGTAAAAGCCGCCGGTGACGTTATTCTCTTTATCGACGAGGTGCACAACCTTGTGGGCGCGGGGGACAGCGAGGGTTCAATGAACGCGGCGAATATCCTTAAGCCCGCTCTTTCAAGGGGCGAGGTACAGGTCATCGGCGCGACCACCTTTAAGGAGTACCGCAAGTACATCGAAAAGGACAGCGCGCTGGAAAGGCGTTTCCAGCCGATTACCATTACCGAGCCGACAATTTCCGAGACGGAATCTGTGCTGCTGGGCATAAGAAAATATTACGAGGAGCACCACCGGGTTAAAATTACCGACGAACTGCTTAAGCGGTGCGCGGTGCTTTCGGAGCGTTATATCAACGACAGGTTTCTCCCGGACAAGGCTATAGACCTTTTGGACGAGGCGTGCGCCTGCACAAGCATAAGAAGTACGGCGATAGGGGAGTACGACGAAATCTGCGAAAAACTTGTAAACGCCGAGATAAAAATTACCGAAATGGAGGAATCCGCCGAGCCGGATTTTGAGAAAATCGCCGAGGCGAAAGCCGACGTGCTGCGGCTTGAAAAGGAAAAATCCGAGCTTGAGGAAAAGGCGAAAAACGTTTACGTCACCGAAAACGACCTTGCAAAGGTTATCGAGCTTTGGACTGGCATACCCGCGGGCAAGGTCAACGAAAGCGAATATACAAAAATTGCCAATCTTGAAACGGCTTTGAAAGACCGTATTATCGGTCAGGACGAGGCGGTGGAGCTTGTGAGCAAGGCTATAAAGCGCGCGAGGGTACAGCTTTCAAAACGGCGCAGACCCGCGTCCTTTATCTTTGTGGGGCCTACGGGTGTGGGAAAAACCGAGCTTGTAAAGGTTCTCGCGGCGGAACTTTTCGACGGCAACGAGCCGCTTATCCGTCTCGACATGACGGAGTATATGGAGAAACACAGCGTGTCGCGGCTTATCGGTTCGCCTCCGGGATACGTTGGCTACGACGAGGCGGGGCAGCTTACGGAGAAAGTCCGCAGAAAGCCCTATAGCGTGGTGCTGTTCGACGAGATAGAAAAGGCGCACCCGGACGTTATGAACATTTTGCTGCAAATTCTTGACGAGGGCAAAGTTAACGACGCACAGGGGCGTTCGGTAAATTTTGAGAACACGATTATCGCCATGACCTCAAATGCGGGTTCAACCGACAAGGGGACGGGCGTTGGTTTCAACAAGACGGAAAAGGACATCTCCAAAGAAAAGGCAATGAAAGCCTTGCAGGACTTTTTGAGACCCGAATTTCTGAGCCGTATTGACGAAGTGGTGGTGTTCAACCCGCTTACAAAGGAAAATTACGGACAAATAGCCGCCCTTATGCTGGACGAAATGAAAGAACCTCTTGCTGAAAAGGGAATTAACTTAGAGTACAGCGAAAAGGCTTTGACAGCCATTGCGGAAAAGTCTCACGGAAAGAAGTTCGGCGCGAGGGATATACGCAAGGTTATCCGCACGGATATTGAGGATAAAATTGCGGAAATCATCATAAACAGCGCGGAAACCCCTGTTGCGGTCATAAAAATAGGGGAGAAAGACGGCGGAATTGAGGTAGAAACACTCTAAAAACATCTGCGGAAACTTATAACGGGTTTCCGTAGAAATTTTTTTGCAAAAATTTTGAAAAAACACTTGACAAACTTTCAAAAGTGTGGTATAATAATTTCTGTTGTTGAAAGTATGCGGGTGTAGTTCAATGGTAGAACCCCAGCCTTCCAAGCTGGTCGCGTGGGTTCGATTCCCATCACCCGCTCCAAGTTCAGTGTACAGTTGATAGTGTATAGTTGACAGTTATGGTCTTAACTATCAATTGTACACTATCAACTGTCAATTGCCTTGTGCGCCTTTAACTCAGCTGGATAGAGTAACTGCCTTCTAAGCAGTAAGCCACTGGTTCGAGTCCAGTAAGGCGCGCCATACGGTGGGCGTAGCTCAGTTGGTTAGAGCGTCGGATTGTGGTCCCGAAGGTCGTGGGTTCGATTCCCATCTCCCACCCCAGCACGGTGTCCGTGCAGCCGGAAAGGCTCCTGTAGAAATACGGGAGCTTTTTTCTTTGTCTTTTTTCAAAAAATCTTTTTGTATGGATTGCATTTAAGTGATAAAATCCCATGTAAATACTTGATTTGCGGGGGATTGAAACTAAATTAAAATTTGAAAAGTACACACTTTAGTACACAGATGTGAATATGTTCAAGGCAAAATTTCGCTGCGCATTTTGGTTTTTGCCGGTGGTGGTTTCTCCCAAAGCGTTAATTGCGCGGCGGAGGTACACATTTCCGTTCTTTATGTCAGACCATTTAAGCCCTATAAGTTCTCCCGGGCGCAATCCTGTGAGAACATGAAAGCGATACGCGTAAATCAGCATATCTTTTTGAGGTTTGCCGTTCCAAAGGGTCATATCGTCCGCAAAAAGCGTTTTTAAGTCTGAGGGCTGCAAGATGTGCTTTTCACAGACCTTAGCCTCGCGGGGTATGGTTAAGTCCTCGGGAAACAGTAGGGTAAGTTTGTTTTTACGGCAGAATTTTATAAATGATATAAGGCAAGTGCGAATGTTCGTAAGGAACTTTTTGGAAAGTCCTTTTCCATAGGCTCGGTTTATAACGTCTTGCAAATGCTGTTCCGTAATGTTTTCAATACGGACATTGCCAATATATGGGTTAATGTGGTTGCGAAAGATGCTGTCATATTGCAGCCAATGGCTTTTTGAAGTTGACAGTTTAAGGCTTTCGATGTACTGTTCCGAGGCTTGTTTGACTTTGATTTTTGTGTTTGCAATTCCGTCGTCAAGCCATTGGTCGGCTTTGCGGTTTGCCTCGGCTTGCCCCGTCCGCCCCGGCTTGGACGATGTAAAGGTTTTGCGGATACCGTCCTTTTGGACGTTGATTTGCCAACGTCCGCGGGATTCGACCCATTTTGCAGTGTTTGTGCGTTTCAAAAAAATTCCTCCTTAAATTTGGTTGTGAGGAACAAATAAATATAGCTTGTGAGCTGTGGATTTATTCCTCAGTTTATATTTATCCCGTCTATGGTGGTGCATAGGCGGGATTTTTTATTTTACAGACTTATCCTCCTGCGCATTTTTTGCAGGGTTCAAGTCCCATACTCTGTACAGCCAGTAAGGGCGAGACAAAGCGCTAATGCTGTTATTAATGGTATTTTTTTCATTTGTGACATCTCCTAAAAATTAATATAAAAATGCTATAATAATAACCTTGGTTATTATTATAGCACTATTTTTTAGCATTGTCAAGTTATTTTTATAAAATTTACTTGACTTTGTTACTTAAGTTAGATATAATATAAATAAGACAGATTTTCGCCGAGTTTACGGAGTGCTTAACCATATGTTACCATATGGCAGGGCGGGTACACCCCCATATTACGGATAAGATCGTTTAACGGATTTTCGAATTTTATTCCAACTACGCTGTTATAGTCATTTATTGTGCTGCTACCTTTTAATTCAGACGTAAGAGAAGATAAGGTTTCGGTAGAGACAGTTGTGTAAGATTTATTATTCATTGAACCACATTTTGTTACTTCGTCTTTAAAAGACGCGGCTGTATCATTTCTGTACAGCTCTCATAGTCACCTATGAGTTCAGACTGTGCCTTCAACCTGTTTGGCAGGCTGCTCCGTGTCCAGTCGTTACACCTTCCTCTTGCGAGGCTTGGCTCGGCGTTTTCTGTCTTATTACAAATATAGGAAATTCAAATATATGAGGAGAATTGAAATGATTGTTGTTGTAATCATTTTGGCTATAATAGCCATTTTTGCATTGTTCAAATGGTTTAACTATTATTTATCAACCGCAGGACTGCTCTATTATCTGTTAAACAAATATGATGATGAGGTAACTGTAGAACAGATGAGAGACATTGCGATAAAAGCATTTGAAAAAAATCATAATTTAAAGTAGAGTATTTATGTTATTTTGAATTACTTTAGCAGCTACTTGCGGAATTAATGATAATGCAAAAGAACCGACTTTAATTAAAGCACTTTTTACTTTGCTGTAGTTTTCATCTTCACGAATGTTAGCTATAAATTCGTGAGCTAATGGTGTTAAATCGCTTATCATTACCATATCGCCTTGCGGGCTAATTTGACAGGAAGTAAAAAATCCGCATAATTTACATTGGTTAACGTGATATAAAAATTCATCTTCTGAATATTGCAATAATTTGGGAAATTCTTCAGAAACATTGTATTGTACAGTTACAGCATATTCTGACGTGCTTTCAACAGTTAATAAAATATCTCTTATGCAATCTGGGTTTAATTTCATTAATATCAACCTTTCTTTACACCGTCTCGGTTATTCAGGACGGTTTTTTTATTTTAATCTTTTCTGTAGACTATCATTTTTATGCGGTTTCGGCGTTCTTAGTTTCTGCTCTGTCACGAGTTAAAGTTTTAAGTTCACCGAGTATCTCGCCTTGCTCGCGGTCTGTCAGCAAATCATACATATAAAGAAGCCTTTGCTTGTCCTCCGAGAGTTTCGGAGGTTGTTTTTTTCTGTTTGGTACGTTATCAAGTCCAATTAGGTAATCAATTGAACAATCAAAATAGGAAGATAACTTAAGTAATATTTCTCCTTTGGGTAAGGCTCCTTTTTTCCATTTTGAGGTAATGGAATTGGACAGTCCAATTTTCTCGGCTACAGCTGAGGGACTTGTTTTATGACTTAAACATAATTCTGAATACACATTCCAAAACATAAGACAACTCTCCAATATAATATACATAATTTTAAAACATTTTTGTTCAAACTAACCAAAGTTATAAAAATATCGAAAAACATATTGACTTTATAACTTAAGTTAGATATAATATAATTAACGCAGTTCATATTGACAGGCAAAGCGATAAGAACCCCCAAAATGTAAAATTTTAGAAGCTTGTGTGGTATTAATTTGTTGTGGTGACTATATTATATCACGTTTTAAAAAATCTGTCAATATATTGCGTTTTATTTTAAAATCAATTATAACCAACGTTATAATCGTGAAAAGGAGGCTTTATCAGATAATGAACATAGGAAAAAGCGTAGCCAAATACCGCGAGGCAAAAGGTTTCAATCAGCAGGAACTTGCAGACCGTGTTCATGTAACGCAGGCGACAATTGCCCGTCTTGAAAAAGACACAAAGATACCCAGCTTTGAAATTATGGCGCAGATCGCCGAGGTTCTTGAATGTTCGTTGGACGATCTGCACGGAGATTAACGCCTACATAAGAAAATTAAACTAAAGGGCAGGTGAAAAGATGTCAGAAAGTAAATACGGTGTGCTTGTTGTCAAATTCAGATGGCGTATTCGCCCTGTTGTGATTAAAAATGTGGTCGGGTGGAAGTTTTCAGAAAATGGAAATCTGTTGCATTATACAGATATGAACGGCAGCGTAACTCTTTCGCTTAAAAATTTTGTTTCTTTAAAGTACATAGAGAAATAAAAAGTACCCCGCTTATCATTTTGGCTGATAAGCAAGGGCAAAGCGGCTGTATTCAGATATTTTCGCTTTCGTCAATCAAAGCATTGAAAAAATTGCAGATTTGCCGAGCATTAAATTGGTTTACATTTTCAATTTCTTTTTCGTCGTTGCTTGCAGTATGACGAAAATCTATTACGCCCGATTTAATTGCGGCTTCGGTAAATACAGCACATTCTTCACGTGTCATTGTTTCGCCTCCTTATTTATTTTAATGATAAAATTATACCATATTTTACAACTTTTGTCAAGAAAAATTGATTTACGGAGGTGAGTATATGAATGCAAGAGAAATTATCAAAGCGGAGCTTACCGAAAGCGGACGAACACAGATTTGGCTTGTGAAAAAAGTCAACGAGGCAGGTATCAATATTAACAAGCAGCGAATGAGCGGTATTATGAGAGGCGAGCGCGTTCTTACCGCTGATGAATTTTTAGTGATGTGCAAGATTTTGAACATCACAGTCAATGAAAGGAGATGATTTTATGAAACCATATGCAAAGCTTAGAGGAAGAATGGCAGAAATGGAAGTAACAGGCGAAGATTTGGCAAACCACATCGAAAGAAGTAAGACTTATGTTTCTAACCGTTTAACTCACAGCTACAGCTGGAGTATTGACGAAGTATATAAAATTCTTGATTTTCTGGAAATACCCGAAAGCGAGATTTTTACATACTTTCCTCCCAACGGAGGTTTGACGAAAAAAACAGCGCATTGAAAATACAGTGGGAAAGTGTGAAAAAAATGAACTATTATGATTTCCTTGCGAAAAAGCAAGTACAAAACATTCGCAGCGGCTTTGAGGCTGACATACATAACAAATATGCGTTTGACTGGCAGAAAGTCGTTGCAAAATGGGCGTTAAGGCAGGGCAAGGCTGCTTTGTTTGAGGACTGCGGGCTTGGCAAAACGCTCCAGGAGCTTATGTGGGCGGAACAGGTTCACAGGCACACAAACGCGCCCGTGATGATAGTCGCGCCCCTTGCGGTTTCGGTGCAGACTAAGCGCGAGGCGGAAAAATTCGGGATAGAATGCAGTATTGCCGAAACGTCGGCGGACGTCACCAACGGCATAAATATTACCAATTATGAAAAAATCGGCAAGTTTGACTGCGGGGTTTTTTCGGGCGTTGTTTTGGACGAAAGCAGCATACTCAAATCCTATATGGGAAAAATCAAGCGGAGCTTGGTAGAAAAATTTTCCGAAACGCCTTATCGGCTTGCGGCAACGGCAACTCCCGCGCCCAATGATTTAATGGAGCTGCTGAACCACGCCGAATTTCTCGGAATAATGCGTTCCTGCGAGGCGTTGGCGATATGGTTTCTTGCAGACCAGTCCGAAAGCGGGAAGTACCGCCTAAAAAGGCACGCCGCCGCTGATTTTTGGCGGTGGGTAACGTCTTGGGCGGTGTGTATCGAAACCCCCGAGGACATCGGCTTTGACGGCAGCGGCTATGTCCTGCCGCCATTGAACGAGGTTGACGAAATTGTACAGTCGGATATTTTGTCGGATAATCTTGAGGACGGTTTTTTCCGTGAAATAAATATGTCCGCCACGGGCTACCATACCGAAAAGCGCAAGTCTCTTGAAAGCCGCTGCAAGCGTACTGCGGAGCTTGCGGAAAATATTGACGGTCAGGTTGTTGTGTGGTGCGGAATGAACGACGAGGCGGACTTACTTAAAAAGCTGATACCCAATTCCGTGGAGATACGCGGCAGCGATACAGCCGCCAAAAAGGAACGCGCCGCTTTGGATTTTATATGCGGAGATATTCGGGTGCTTATCAGCAAGCCGTCAATATTCGGTTACGGGCTTAATTTTCAAAATTGCCGCAACACAATTTTCTGCGGAATGGATTACAGCTTTGAAAATTATTATCAAGCCGTACGGCGTTTCCACCGTTTCGGGCAGACGGGGGCGGTGAATGTGTACCGTGTTATCGGCTCGACGGAGCTTGATATTCTTAACACGGTAAACCGCAAGGCGGCGCAAAAGGCTGAAATGGCTGAAAGTATGGCGCGGGCAATGTCTGCTATGCAGACGGAAAATATCGGCGGGCGGGAATTTCGTCTTGATTTGAAAAGGCAGGAAATTACCGCGCCCGAATGGCTTAGGAGTGTGGTTTGAATGGAGAATATCCGTACCGTTCAATCGGAAAAATATTGCTTTTATAACGGCGACTGCGTGGAAATAACGCGGCAATTGCCCGATAATTCGGTGCATTTTGAGATATTTTCACCGCCCTTTGCAAATTTGTACATATACAGCGACGATTTGCGGGATATGGGCAACTGCAAAAATACCGAGGAATTTTTTGAGCAGTTCGGCTATCTTACCCCCGAGCTGTACCGCTGTGATTTGACAAGCATAATATAAAAAATGCAAAAAGGTGAAAAAAACGGTGAAA
>JAMPDU010000085.1 GCA_023665505.1 Ruminococcus sp. | reverse complement strand
AAATCTCGAAAAGATAATTCTCGATGCGTATAATGACTATGTGGCTGAATTTCAGACGTAAGAGTTGGTGATGTTCCACAGAAAGCAAACTGTGGAACATCATATTTTTGTGCATTATTTCTGGAAGAATTTAGGCGAATTAGTCCAAATTCGACGAATTGACATTTGCAATTCCCATAAAAGTGTGGTATAATTTAATTGGAGTAAGACGTAATTATTTAGAGACATAACGAAAAAAGTATGGCATAATTTGCCATGCGGTATATTCGTCTGTCGGATTGGAGGTATTATGATTAGACAGGCAAAACGCGCCGCTTTTTCTGAAGGGGTGGTGCGTAAATGAATATTCAGGAACGCAGAAACAAGGACGGCAAAATAACGTCCTACCGCATTCGGGTTTTCGACCATCGTGACGTTTCGGGAAAACAGGTTTTCAGAACTTTATCTGTGAAATTCGATTCTTCGAAAAGCGAAAACTGGAACCGAAAAAACGCCGAAAAGCAGGGTGCTGTTTTTGAAAAGGGCATTCAAGAGCAGACCCTCACGGACGCTCGCATTACCTTTGATGATTATGCGGAATACGTTATAAAAATCAAGGAACAAGCGGGCATAACGCAGTCAACGGCTGTAAATTACAACTATCACAAAAAGCGACTCGCGCCGTTTATCGGTCACATTCAGCTGAAAAATCTCACGCCGAATGTCCTTAACAGGGCGTATGCCGAAATGATTGAGGCGCATATTTCTTCAAAGTATGTTCACGAATTGCATACTTTTGTCCACAATGTCTTGGAGATGGCATTCAAAGAGGGAATTATCCCGAAAAACTATGCAAGTGCGGCAACCCCGCCTAAGAAAAGCCGCCCCGAGGTGAATGCTCTTTCGGAAACAGACTTGAAAAACTTTTTTGCGGCATTGTATTCGAGTGAAAAAAACTACTTTTATCAAGTATTTTTCACGCTGCTGCTTGCGTCCGGCTGCCGTGTCGGTGAGTTATGTGCACTGAAGTGGAATCACATCGACTTTGCCGAAAAACGCATACATATTTGCCAACACTTTGTGCTTGACAGAGGCGGCAGACACGTTGAAAACGGCTGCAAAACCGTTGCGGGCGAACGCTGGCTGTACATGGACGACAGCATAATGCAGATGCTAAGCGAGTACAGAGCCTACTATACCAAAAAAGTTTTTGAGTACGGCAGCAAGTGGGACATGTCGACTATGGCGGTGTTTTACGCACCGCAAAAGCCGGGTGATTATCTCAGTCCCAACACGGTAAGGGCTTGGCTTGATAGCTTTACGAAAAAGCATAATCTGCCGAAAATACACCCGCACCAGTTCAGGCACACCTCTATTAGCTTGCAATTGCAGGCGGGTATAAGTGTTCCCGATGCCGCTAAACGTGCAGGGCATTCCCGTCCCGACGTGACGATGAGCATATATGCTCACACGCTGAGGAATAACGACAGGCACTGCTGCGAGGCTGTAACTAAGGCTATTCCAATTTTGCCGAAAGTTAAGGAAAGTTAGAACAAAAAACAGCAACCTGCAGTTGTTGCAGGTTGCTGTAACTTAAAAATTGACCGTTTGTTGACCAATTTCGGGATTTTGACCTGTACGATGGCTTTAAATGGCTCTATTGCGTGAGTTGAGGTTAATTTGGGTCTATAATTGGCTCTTATAAGATAGAAAACTTTGCGAAAATTTTCGAAAAATTACAACAAGATACATCAATCGCTCAGGTGAGAGGTAAATCAAATGGCTTAAAAACGTCATTTGTTTGAACCTCACTAAAAAATGGAAAAGTTAGGTAAATAATTAATAATTAATAATTATTTGTAACCTTTTTATACCAAAAAATACGAGCGTATACGGTGGTATAATTCGTATACCAAAAATACCAAAAATACCGTTAATGTTAATGTAAATGTAAATGTAAATGTTAATGTTAGTGTTAATGTTAGTGTTAATAATAAAAAAACGGAGGGAATTAAAAAGTGGCAGAAAGAAAAAGCACGTCCTCCGCCCGCTCAAAGGCGGAACGGGAGGCGCAGAAAAAAAACGCGGGGGACAGGGTTCTCTGGTCGGCGGTGCTGTTCGCGCTGGGGGCTTTGATACTGGCGTTTACCCTTGTCAAGGGCGAGTCCGCCTGGAACAGCATACATAATATTTTTTTGGGAATGTTCGGGTTTTCGGTGTTCCTTGTGCCGATAATTTTAATATACGTTTCAATCATGATTGCAATGGATAAAACCCACCAAGCGGTTGAGGGCAAGGTCATTCAGTGCTTTGTAATAATTTTCCTGCTGTCGGCTTTCGTGCAGATTGTTTCAAGCGCGGCTCTCCCCGAGGGAAACCTTTTCGAGGACATAATCCCAACCCTTTACGCCGAGGGGAAACAGCTGCGGGGCGGCGGCGTTTTCAGCGTACTGCTTGCCGTACCGCTTTTAATGCTGTTCAAAAAAACAGGGGCGACAATTATAATTTCCCTGCTTATTTTTGTGTTTTTGATGATTTTCGCCAACAAAACCGTTCTCGACATTGTAAGGCTTTTGAAACGGGGAGTTTCCGCCGCAAACGCCGCACGGGAGGAGTACGTCCCCGTGGAGGACGGGGATTTCGTACCCCCGCCCGGGGCTAAAAAAGCCGCCGAGAAAAAGAAAGCCGCAAAAACGGCTGTTAAGGAAGTTCCCAACGGGGACGTTCCCACAGAAGTCGTGAAAGAAAAGTCCAAAAATTTCAACGTGGATATACCCATGCCGAAAGGGAAAAAGTCCGCCGCAAAAACGGAGGGACTGCCCTTTGACCCCGACGAAAAGGAGCTTACCGAGGAAGAGAAGTTTATGCAGACCCTCCCGCAGCACCCGGTTGCCGTACCCACGGTAAATTCGGGAGCGGAAACCGCCGAGAAGATAAAGTCCGCGGCGGGGGAGCTTGACGACATCATCAAAAAAGCCGCCGCGCCGAAAAAGACGGCGGCAGTAAGCGGTACTCCAAAATCCGAGCCGCTTAAAAAGACGGCTAAACAGTCCACCCTCGCGTCCAACAAAATCCAGACCGAGGACGAGCTTGACATGCCCGACGCGCCCACGGCGGCGGATATTCAGCACGAAATCGCCGAGCAGGCGGTTGAAACGGTGACCTACACCTTCCCGCCCATAGACCTGCTGAAAAGCGTTGACAACGACCTTAACGCCGCCGAGGCGGAGGCTGAAATGAAGTCCAACGCCGACACTTTGGTGGACACGCTGAAAAGTTTCGGCGTGCAGACCCGCATAGTTGACATTCACCGCGGTCCGACTGTTACGCGGTACGAATTGCAGCCCAGCGCGGGGGTTAAAATCTCCAAAATAACGGGGCTTTCTGACGATATTGCGCTGAACCTTGCGGCGGCGGGAGTGCGTATCGAGGCGCCTATTCCGGGCAAGGCGGCGGTGGGCGTGGAAGTCCCCAACAAGGTAAAGGACATCGTGACTATTCGTGAGATGATAGAAAGTCCCGAGTTTGCCGCCAACAAGAGCAAGCTCAGCTTTGTGGTGGGAAAAAATATCGACGGCGACATTATGATAGGGGATATTTCCAAAATGCCCCATATGATTATCGCGGGTACGACGGGTTCGGGTAAGTCGGTTTGTACCAATAGTATAATTATGAGTATTTTATACAACGCCTCCCCCGACGAGGTGCGGCTTGTGCTTATCGACCCGAAAATGGTTGAGTTTAAGGTGTACGACGGCATACCCCACCTGCTTATCCCCGTGGTGACAGACCCCCGTAAGGCGGCGGGCGCGCTGTCATGGGCGGTGCAGGAAATGCTGAAACGCTATAAACTTTTTGCGGACTACAACGTCCGCGACCACGGCGGCTACAACGAAATGGCGGCGGAAACCGAGGGCGTGGAGCCGCTGCCGAAAATTGTTATTGTCATTGACGAGCTTGCCGACCTGATGATGGCGGCGGCGAACGAGGTTGAGGACAGCATTTGCCGTCTCGCACAAATGGCGCGTGCGGCGGGTATGCACCTAATTATCGCGACCCAACGCCCCACCGTGGACGTTATCACGGGACTTATCAAGGCGAATATCCCGTCCCGAATTGCGCTGACGGTTTCGTCCCAGGTTGACAGCCGTACAATAATCGACACGGCAGGGGCGGAAAAGCTCCTCGGTCACGGCGATATGCTGTACTACCCGCAGGGCATTCCCAAGCCCGTGAGAATACAGGGCTGTTTCGCCTCCACAAAAGAGGTTGAGGCGGTTGTGGAATTTATCAAGAGCGGCGGCACGGTTGAGTACTCCAACGAAATCATCGAGGAAATCGAGAAAAATATGCCCGTGCCGAAAGGCGAAAAGCCCAGCGGCGATACCTCCGCGCCAAGCGGCGACGGGGATATTATCGACCAAGCGGTGGAAGTCCTTATCGACGCGGGGCAAGCCTCGGTGTCCTATCTGCAAAGAAAGCTTAAGCTGGGTTACGCCCGCGCCGCCCGCGTTATGGACGAGCTTGAGGAACTGGGCGTGGTTGGACCTTACGAGGGTTCAAAGCCCCGTTCCGTGCTTGTTACCCGTGAGATGTGGGCGCAGAGAAAGCTGATAAATCAAGACCGTATTGACGAAAATGAGGAGATTGAAAATGAATGAAAAATCAAAAAAATTTTTGCCGTACATTGCAATAAATGCGGCAGGCGCAATAACCGTTCTGCTCTGCTTTTTTATTGAACCTTTAGCAGCCTTTGGGTTTGGCGTCGCGCTTGTTATTATAACTATTTTGGTGATAGAACCCGTTAAACTTATGATTGTTTCGTTAATTATAATTGCGGTCAATACAGCTGCGTTTATAAAGGTGGAAAGCGGCAAAACGGATTCGGGAATTTTATGCTCCGTATTTTGCGGTTCTCTCGGGGGATTTGCCGCCGTCCACACCGTAAATAAAAAATTTGAAAAAACTAAAACGGTAAACATTATTTTTAATGTACATTTATGGCTTTTATCTTATTTGGCAATTTCATATGCGCTTTATTTATTTTATTACGGCAATTCCATCTTTGGTTATCCCATTTCTTGATAGTTTGGAGGGTCTGATATGCCGTTTTTGCCCATATCAAAACAGGAAATGCTCGAAAGGGGCATTGACCGGTTTGATTTTATATGTATCACGGGGGACAGCTATGTTGACCACCCCAGCTTCGGCATCGCCATAATTTCGCGGGTGATTGAAAGTCTCGGTTATACCGTGGGTATAATTGCCCAGCCCGACTGGCGTTCAACTCGGGATTTTACCCGTTTGGGCAGACCCCGTTTCGGCTTTATGGTGACTTCGGGGAATATCGACAGTATGGTGGCTCACTACACCTCCGCAAAGAAAAAGCGTTCCGACGACGCGTATACGGCGGGGGGAATTGCGGGGAAACGCCCCGACCGCGCGGTGACGGTTTACTGCAAAAAAATCCGCGAGGCTTACGGGGATATTACTATCGGTATAGGCGGACTTGAGGCGTCACTGCGGCGGTTCGCCCACTATGACTATTGGGACGACGCCGTACGCCCCTCGATACTGGAGGAAAGCGGCGCGGACATTCTTATGTACGGTATGGGCGAGCACCAGATTGCCGAGATTTGCACCCGTCTCGCAAACGGCGAGGACGTGCGCAGTCTCACCGATATTCGGGGCACGGCGTACCTCTGCAAGCCTGAGGACACCCCCTACGGGGCGGTGGAGTGCCCCTCGCTGAAACTATGCCGCGAGGACAAAAAGTCCTACGCAAAGGCGTGCCGTCAGCAGTACGACTGGCAGGACGAAATTTACGGCAGGACTATAATTCAGCGGCAGGAAAAATTTATGCTGGTGCAATTGCCGCCCTCCCCCGTGCTGACGACAGAGGAGCTTGACAAGGTTTACGCCTTGCCATATATGCGGACGTACCACCCGATTTACGAAAAGGACGGCGGCGTACCGGGGATAAAAGAGGTAGAATTTTCCATAACCCACAATCGGGGCTGTTTCGGGAACTGCAACTTCTGCTCAATCGCCCTGCACCAAGGGCGGAAAATAGCCGTCCGCAGCGAGGAGAGCATTCTCGCCGAGGCAAAATTGCTGACGACCCTGCCCAACTTCAAGGGGTACATTCACGACGTGGGCGGACCTACCGCAAACTTCCGTGCGCCAAGCTGTCACAAGCAGCTGGAACTGGGCTTGTGCAAAGGGAAAAAATGTCTCGCCCCCGAACCCTGCAAGGCGTTGGAAGTCAGCCACAGGGAGTACCTTGAATTACTGCGGAAAATCCGCGCCCTGCCGAAGGTCAAAAAGGTTTTCATACGCAGCGGCATTCGGTACGACTACCTAATCGAGGACAGGGACGACGAGTTTATGCGGGAGCTTATCGAGCACCACGTAAGCGGTCAGCTGAAAGTCGCCCCCGAGCATTGCTCCGCAGTTGTGCTTGACAAAATGGGCAAGCCCCATATCGAGGCGTATAAAAGGTTTCAGGAAAAATTTTATAAAATAACGGGGCAAATCGGCAAGGAGCAGTACCTTGTGCCGTACCTGATGTCCTCCCACCCGGGCAGCACGCTGAAAGAGGCGGTGGAGCTTGCGCTGTTTCTGAAAAGCCTTAAGATCCGCCCGGAGCAGGTGCAGGACTTTTACCCCACCCCGGGGACAATCTCCACATGTATGTTTTACACGGGGCTTGACCCCTACACAATGGAGGAAGTGTACGTCCCCCGCACCGCCGAGGAAAAGGGTATGCAAAGGGCGTTATTGCAGTATTTCCGCCCCGATAATCAGCGCAAGGTTATTGAGGCTCTGCAAAAGGCGCGCCGCACCGACTTGATAGGCAGCGGCAAGGAATGTCTTGTAAAGCCCGACGGGAAATATCTTGCGGAACAGCGTGAGAGGGAGAAAAACAGGCAGTCCCGAAAGAAAAACACACACGGCAGGAGCGGCGGGAACGTCCGCAAAAATAATAAGAAAAGAGGGAAATAAAAATGGATTTTATAAAAAATCACCCGAGTATTGCGGTGTCAATAGTCGGATTTTTGGCGGTTCTTTTGGATTTGGTAAGCGGTTCGTTTGCGGCTTTAGGTTTAATGACGGCTGTTTGTTTATTTGCCGTGGCGCTTTGGGCAGGCATTCTTTTAATTGGAATAAATATTGCCTCAATGATTTTAGTCGCAAATGATAAGCCTATTGCAGGCGTATTGCTTTCTCTGCCGCTGGGCGGTTTGGGCGCGCTTATAGGCTTGACGTTCAATCCGAGCTATGAAAAAGAAACGGCTGTAAAGGTAATTTTCAGCGTACAGTTTTGGGTTATTGTTTGGGCGGTTTTTTCGTTTATACTGTTTAACTTCGATTATTATTCAACAGGTCCATTGCCGGGCTGATAATCTGATTTCTATCCTCTAACCTCTATCTTCTGATTGCAAAGGAGTTTTAAAATGGCTCAAAGAAAAACCCCGTCAAAAACGGCGCGGAAGTCCTCGGGGACGTCCCCCGTGCTGACGGCGATACTTATTGTTTTATGCTTTATATTTTTGTACAGCGCGTACCTTGAACTGGGTACGGACAGCGTTCCCGAGGCGGCGGTGAACAGCTTTATCCAAAAGGACGCCGACCTTGAGATACATTTTATCGACGTGGGGCAGGGGGACTGCTCGCTGATAATGTGGGAGGGGGCGGCAATGCTCATAGACTGCGGCGAGCGGGAGCAGGCGGAAACGGTGTTAAAGTACCTTAAAAAGCAGGGCGTGAAAAAACTTGATTACATCGTGGCGACCCACCCGCACTCCGACCACATCGGGGGAATGGGCGATATAATTTCCGCCGTTGAGGTTGAGAAGGTAATCGCCCCCCGCGTTACCGACGATATGACCCCCACCACCAAAACCTATGAAAGATTTCTCAAAGCCCTGTCGGACAAAGCGTTAAGGCTCACCGCCGCAAAGCCGGGTACGACCTACACTTTGGGTACATCGGCAGAGGGGAAAACCCCGCCCAAATTCGAGATAATCGCCCCCGTGGACGATTACGACGATTTAAACAATTACTCGGTTGTGATTAGGCTGACCTACGGCGGGACTTCCTACCTTTTCACGGGGGACGCGGAAAAGCAAGCCGAGAGCGATATTTTGAAAAGCGGCGCGGAGTTAAATTCCGACGTGCTGAAAGTGGGACACCACGGGAGCAGTACGTCCACCTCCGAGGATTTTTATAACGAAGTTTCCCCGAAAATCTGCATAATTCAATGCGGCAGCGACAACAGCTACGGACACCCCCACAAGGAAACCATGGAGACCATTGAAAATTCCGGCGCAAAGGTGTACCGCAACGATACCGACGGGACGGTTATTGTGTATTCGGACGGGGACGAAATTTTTGTTAAAACCGAGAAAGAAAATTCCAACCAAAAAAATAATAAAAAAGAAGATGCTGAGTAATGTTAATTATTGATAGAATTACCGAAAATACCGCAATAGTCGAGGACGGCGACAGGCGTTTTGAAGTCCCGAAAAAAACGCTTGCAAAGGGCGTTAAAGAGGGGGACGTTGTAGTCCCGCAAAATGAAATGTACATCAAGGACGAAAACGCCACAAACGAAAGACGGAAAAAAATTATAGAATTGCAAAATAATTTATGGGAATAAAATTCTATCCTCTATTCTCTGAATTTCTATTTTCTAAAAAGGAGTTTTTTAAATGTCAAACCAACCAAACGCAAACCTTTTCGACAAGCTGGAGGAAATCCTCCCGACCCTTTCAAAGGGGCACAAAAAAATCGCGGAATACATTATGACCACCTACGACAAGGCGGCGTTTATGACAGCCTCGCGGCTCGGCTCTATCGTGGGCGTAAGCGAGTCCACGGTGGTGCGTTTCGCCTCGGAGCTGGGCTTTGAGGGCTACCCCGAATTACAGCGGGCGCTTAAGGAGTACACGGGCAATAAGCTGACGGCGGTGCAGCGTATCGACGTTATGCACGACCAGCTGGGCGGCGAGGACGTGTACGAAAAGGTGCTGAATATGGACATGGACAGAATTCGCAAAACCCTTGACGAGGGCGGCGGCGAGGAGTTCTACCGCACGGTGGAGACCCTTTGCCGCGCGAAAAACATTTACGTTATCGGCGCGCGGTCGGCGGCGGTGCTGGCGCGTTTCCTGCACTTTTATTTCAACATGATGTTCGAGAACGTCAAGCTGGTGCACACCACGTCAACCAGCGAAATGTTCGAGCAGATACTCAACATCGGCGAGGAGGACATTATGATCGGCATCAGTTTCCCCCGCTACTCAAAGCACACCGTCAAGGCGTTTAAGTACGCCTCTTCAAGGGGCGCGAAAGTTATCGCCATTACCGACTGCAAAGCCTCCCCCCTTGCGGCGTACGCGGACAATATCCTGCTTGCCCGCAGCGATATGGTTTCTTTCGCGGACTCCCTCGTCGCCCCAATGAGCGTGATAAACGCACTTATCGTGGCGGTGGGAATGAGAAAGAGCGACTATGTTGTAAAAAATTACGAACGTCTGGAAAAGATTTACGACGAGTACGAGGTGTACGAAAATTCCGACGACCAAGACTACAATTACAAAAAGGAAAGCTATGAAAAATAATTACGACTGCATTATTATCGGCGGCGGCGCGGCTGGACTTACGGCGGCGTACACCGCGGCGAAACGGGGCAAAAGCGTGCTGCTTTTCGAGCGGAACTGCCGCGTCGGCAAAAAGCTTGCCATTACCGGCAAGGGCAGGTGCAACGTCACCAACAACTGTACGGACGAGGAATTTTTTGCCAATATCCCCGTTGGCGGCAAGTTTTTGTACTCGGCGTACAGCAACTTCAACTGCCGCGATTGTATGGGCTTTTTCGAGAACCTCGGCGTACCCCTCAAAACCGAGCGGGGAAACAGGGTTTTCCCCGTCAGCGACAGGGCGGGGGATATTGTTTCCGCCCTTGAAAACGCCTGTACGGAAAGCGGCGTGAATATCGTGCACAAGCGTGTTTCGGAAGTCCTTGCGGAGGACGGCGCTGTCGTGGGCGTGCGCTGCGGCGAGACGGTCTGGCACGCTGTTTCCGTCCTGATAGCCACGGGGGGAAAGTCCTATCCCGTCACAGGCTCGGACGGGGACGGGTACAAATTCGCGGCGGCTTTGGGGCACACGGTCACGCCCTTAAAACCGTCCCTTGTCCCCCTTGTCAGCGAGGAGGAATACTGCTCCGAAATGACGGGGCTGTCCCTGAAAAACGTTTTGGTGACGGTGATTGACGGCAAAAAAAATAAGCCAATTTTCAAGGAGCAGGGGGAAATGCTTTTCACCCATTTCGGCGCGTCCGGACCGTTAATTTTAAGCGCGTCAAGCCACATTCGGGACATGGAGCGGGGGCGGTACAAAATCCTCATCGACATGAAACCCGCCCTTGACGAACAGGCTCTCGACAAGCGCATACAGCGTGATTTTTCCGAGAACCCCAACCGCATTTTCGGCAACTCGCTGTCAAAATTATTGCCGTCGAAAATGATACCCGTGGTTGTAAAATTATCGGGAATTTCCGCGGACAAGCAGGTAAATTCCGTCACCAAACAGGAGCGGGCAAACCTTGTGAAACTGTTAAAAAATTTCCCCGTAACCGTGCGGGATTTCCGTCCGTTAAGCGAGGCGATAATCACAAGCGGCGGCGTAAAGCTCTCCGAGGTGAACCCCAAAACCATGGGGTCTAAATTGGTGCGGGGACTTTTTTTCGCGGGGGAAGTCCTCGACATCGACGCCTACACGGGCGGATTTAATTTGCAGATAGCGTTCAGCACGGCGGTTTCCGCAGGGAACAGTTTATAGTGTACGGTTGAAAGTTGACAGTTGACAGTTTTGCAAAATAAAAGGGGATACGGGTGTTATTCCGTATCCTCAAAAAAATTTTTATAAATAAAACGGCAGGTATTCGTTACAGCGAGGCGATTATTCTGTCCGCCTCTTCTTCGGAAAGAAGTCCCTCTTCTCTTGCCGATTTTTCCGCCTCGGCAAGTTTTCTTACAACCTCTTCCTGCGTAAGCCAACCCTGTTCTTGGACGGATTTTTCCGCTTTTTCAAGCTCTTCCGCAAGTTTAAGAACTGCGGTTTCTTTATCTGAAACAGGCTTGATATTCGGCATAGTAACACCTCCGTAATTTTATTGCCGATATTATTGTAGCACAATTTTACGAAAAAATCAACAGCAAATTTATGTTTTTTGAAAATTTTTTTTAGGAGTGATAAAAATGCTGAAAAACATTCTCAACCCCCGGGACTGCGCGGAGTGCAGAATATGCTGCGTGTTCGACGGGGACGACATCTGGGAGATACCCGTTATCGACGGCGGGCGGAAAAAACGCGTCGAGGAACGTTTCCCACACCTGAAATTCGAGCCGCGTGGGGACGGCTGGGTCTTTGCCATGGGCGAGCCTCGGGACGGCTTGTTTACCTGCCCCGCCCTCGACCCCCAAAAGGGCTGTACCCTTGAGGGGGACAAGCCTTTCGACTGCATGATTTGGCCCTACCGCGTCATGAATTTCGGCGGAAAGCGGGTCATTTCCATAGCCGCGCTCTGCCCGTCGATGTACGGCAAGCCCCTTTCCGCCCTTTGCGGGGAGCTTGAAAACGGTCTTGCGGAGAAAATTTTCGCCTTTGCCGACGAAAACCCGGATATTGTCAAGCCCTACGAAAAGGGCTACCCTATTTTAGAGGTTAGAGATTAGAGGATAGAGGTTAGAAATTTTATCGGCGAAAAATGCGTACGCATTTCCCCTTACCTATTCCTCCTTTTTTTCCAGATATTCCTCCGCAATTTTATTTATGTCGTAATTATAGCCAACGTCCTTTAAAATAATGTTAAGCTCATATTTACCGTAATCGCCGATTTCGCCGTTGTTGATAATGCCGTACCCGAACGCCGCAGACAAATTGTTGAAATTGTTATCAAATATATAAAAGGGATTTTTGACAACGGCTCTCGGCGTGACGTAGTTGTACCGATGCTCAATTCCGTCGTCATAATTCAGATAGGTACTGCTTTCGTACATAAGCTCCATGCCGTTTTTCAGCGTTATATCAAATTTAACGTCTATATAGTCGCCCGCGCTGCTGCTCCGTTCCGATACATTGCAGGTTACGTCAATATCATCCGCCGTAACCGCAAAGCCCCAGTAAAAAAGTTTGAAAAACAACAGCACAGCCGCCGTGATGGAAAGCAGCACAACAAATGCCGTTTTAAAAATTCGGCGTTTTATTTTTTTCATATAATCCACGTCGCGCTTGTTTTCGGGGTTTTCCATTCCCGCCGAAACCTCCGTCATTTTTTCATAAATTTTTCCGCACTCCGCGCAGCCCGCAAGATGTTCCTCCACGGCTGCGGCTGTTTCCGCGCTTGCGACGCCGTCCGCGCAAAGGGGGAGCAGGTCGCGTATTATTTCACATTTCATTGCCGTCACTCCTTTTCATTATCAAGTACTTCTCTTATTTTCAGCTTTCCCCGGTAAAAGGTCACACGGGCGCAGGTCTCGTCCATACCGAGTATCTCTCCTATTTCGCGAAAGCTGAATTCGCCCGTGAGCCGCAGATAGACGGTCTCCCTCGTGCGTTCGTCAAGCATGTGCAAAGCCTTGAAAAGCCGCATTTTTTCCTCCGCGAGGACGGAATTGTCCTCCAAAGACAAGCTACCCGCCGCAAGATTTTCGTCAACGGTTTCACCGCGTTTTTTCCGCCTTTCAAGCTCTTTGTACCAAACGTGCTTGGCGATTTGGCAAAGCCATACAAACATTTTGCAGCTCCCGTCATAGCTTTTCAGGGACTTCACCGCGCGGTAAAAGGTCTCCTGAGTAAGCTCCTCGGCGGTATCTCCGTTATGGCAGAGGGTAAGCAGATATTTGTAAACGCCCTTTGCGTATTCGCGGTAAACCTCGTCCATATCCTTTTCCAAACCGCTCCTCCTTTCCGCGCTGTACTGTAGCAATCCTATAAAATAACGCTTTTGTAGGGGACGGGTTTCCCGTCCCGCCGTA
>JAMPDU010000084.1 GCA_023665505.1 Ruminococcus sp. | reverse complement strand
GGTAAGGCAGTTCATGGAGTTGGCGGTGTACATTCCAGAGCAAGAGCCGCAGGTGGGACAGCCTTTTTTCTCGTACTCTTCCAGTTTTTCCGCGTCAATAGTGCCCGCCGCGAACTGTCCAACCGCCTCGGAAATACTGGAAAAACTTGTCTTTTTGCCGTCAACCCGCCCCGCAAGCATAGGTCCGCCGCTGACAAAAATTGTCGGAATATTCAGCCGCGCCGCCGCCATAAGCAGTCCGGGGACGTTCTTGTCGCAGTTGGGAACCATTACCAGCGCGTCAAAGCCGTGAGCAAGAGCCATAGCCTCGGTGCTGTCGGCGATAAGGTCGCGGGTGACGAGAGAGTATTTCATACCCCGATGCCCCATAGCAATGCCGTCGCAGACCGCGATTGCTGGGAACACAACGGGAGTTCCCCCCGCCATAGCCACGCCCAGCTTGACCGCGTCCACAACCTTGTCGATGTTCATATGCCCGGGGACGATCTCATTGTAGGAGCTGACAATTCCTACCATTGGGCGGGAAATCTCCTCGTTTGTAAGACCCAGCGCGTGGAAAAGCGCGCGGTGGGGAGCGTTGTTAGCTCCGTTTTTGATTGAATCACTGTACATTTTTGTTTCCTCCTAAAAATTTATAAATTTTACTAATATTTAGCATTTTATAACAATCCTACAAAATAGTAATCCGGTCTGTAGGGGACGGGTTTCCCGTCCCGCTGTCACATACCTGCGGGCGGGGAGACCCCGCCCCTACAAAAGTTTTATTTCTAAGGTTTGCTTTAAGACTTGTCCTGCTCGCCGAAATATTTTTTGTAACTTATTATATAACTTTTTGCCAATTTATTAAATTTTTTCTCCTCAAAAATCCTCCGAAAATCCTTGTCAACGGTTTTGTAATCGTCGCCCGCGGCAAATTCCAAAAAGTCCTCAATACTCCTGCCCGTGACCTTTTTTCCGCTGTCGTAATTTATTTTCAGAGCCTGCTCGGCAACGTCCCCAAGCTTGCCGTACCCTATGGCGCGGAAACCCTCCGCCGCCGCCCCGATAAAGTCCCGCGAGATGTTGAAAAAAGCCTGTCCGAAACCGCCGTCCAAAATCTCCTTTGCGGCATAGTCGGCGCAGTAAACGTTTAAGCAGGGCGTGGGCAGGGAGTTTATCACCTTGCCCATATCGTGCCAGTCCTCGGAAAACTTGCTCTCAATCCAGGACGTTACCCCGTGGACTATCTCCTCCTCGGGAATATTTTCCAGTTCAGAGCTTTTCAGCCCCGCCCAGCGTTTCTGCTTTTCGATAAATTCCTCCGCGCCCTGAAAATTCCCCGAGGAAAGAAAGTCAAATTTTCCCATAATTTTTTCTCCGTAATTTTATTTTTTCACGTCCGCATAGGCGGGAGCAAGCCCCCGCCCTACGATATATGTAAATTTATTCCACCGTTACAGATTTTGCCAAATTTCTCGGTTTGTCAACGTCGCAGCCCCGCTGTACAGCCGTGTAGTACGCAATAAGCTGCATTGCCACCACCGAAATCAACGGCAGGAACATATCCTCGGCGGCGGGCAGACCTATCTTGAAGTCCGCACACTGGCTGTCAAGCTCCTCGCTCGACTTGCAAATCATAACCACCTTTGCCCCGCGGCTCTTGACGGTACGCACGTTGGACAGGGTTTTCTCAAACAGCGCGGACTGTGTGGCAACGGCGATAACCGGCGTGCCCTCCTCGATGAGGGAGATTGTGCCGTGTTTAAGCTCCCCTGCGGCGTACGCCTCGCTGTGAATGTAAGAAATTTCCTTTAATTTCAGCGAACCCTCCATGCTCAGGGCGTTGTCAAGTCCCCTGCCTATGTACATCAGGCTGGAGGCGTTGAAAATTTTCGAGGCAACGTACTGGTACGGCGACGCGTCCTCCAGACACTCGCCGATTTTTTCGGGGACTTTTTCAAGTCCCGCAACAAGCCGTCTGCACTCGTTTTCGTCGATTTTTCCCAGCGCGTAAGCAACCTCGAAGGCGAACAGGTACATAAAAGCCACCTGCACCGCGTACGCCTTTGTGGAGCATACCGAAATCTCGGGACCTGCGTTGGTATAAATTACCATATCCGCCTCGCGGGCTATGGACGAGCCGACCACGTTCACTACGGCGAGGGTGTCCGCGCCCTTGCGTTTGGCGATTTTCAGAGCCTCCAGCGTATCGGCGGTTTCACCCGACTGGGAAATTATTACAACTAAGTCCCCCTCAGTAACAAGGGGATTTCTGTAGCGGAATTCGGAGGCAATGTCAACCACAACGGGAATTCTTGCCAAATCCTCTATAAGGTATTTGCCAACCATACCCGAGTGCATTGCAGAGCCGCAGCCGACGATAAAAATCTGCCGATAGCCGCGGATTTTTTCGGCGGTAAGTCCGCACTCGCTTAAATTGGGCAGACCGTCTTTGACCCGCGGCGAAACGGTGTTCCGCAAAGCCTCGGGCTGCTCGTGGATTTCTTTCAGCATAAAGTGCTCGTAACCGCCCTTTTGCGCGGCGGCAACGTCCCAAGTGGCGGTGAGAAGTTCCTTTTCGATAGGTTCGCCGTTCATGTCGGTAAAGCGCACGCCTTTTTCGTCCAAAATGGCAATTTCTCCCTTTTCAAGGAGGTAGTACTCACGGGTGTGCTCCAAAATCGCGGTGACGTCGGAGGCGATATAGCTTTCCGTCTCGCCCTTGCCCACGATTAGGGGGCTGTCTTTCCGCACGGCGTAAATCACGTTTTTGTGCTCGCGGAAAATAATTCCAAGAGAGTACGCACCCTCGAGGGCGGAAACCGTCTTTTCGATAGCCTCCACCGGGTCGCCCTCATAGTAGTAGTCCAGCAGTTTAGCCACGGTTTCGGTATCCGTCTCGCTTTCAAAGCCGTAGCCTTTGGAGGTGAGAAAGGCTTTCAGCTCGCGGTAATTCTCGATAATTCCGTTGTGGACAATGCAGACCCTGCCGTTGCCGATAGGGTGGGCGTTCACGTCGGACGGCTCGCCGTGGGTCGCCCAGCGGGTGTGACCTATTCCGCAGGTGGCGTTCAGCCGCGGCTCGGTTTTAAGGCGTTCCGCGAGACCCTCGGCAATTTTGCCCTTTGCCTTGACGGTTTTGATTTTTTCCCCCTCGAACAGGGCAATTCCCGCCGAATCGTAGCCTCTGTACTCCAGCCGTTTAAGCGCGTCCACCAAAACGCCCGCGCACGCCTCTTTTCCCACGTAACCAACTATTCCGCACATAAAATTACTCCTTTTAGATGTTAGAAATTAGAGAATAGAGGATAGAAAACAGTCTCTATCCTCTGCCTATATATTTTATGAAATTTATTTTTTGGTAATGCAAACCGCCCGCCTGCTACTTAGTACCGAAAATCCTGTCCCCCGCGTCGCCCAGACCGGGTACAATGTACAGATTTTCGTCCAAACTTTCGTCAACCGCGCCGCAGTAAATTTCCACGTCGGGGTGCTGTTTACGGACGTTTTCGATACCCTCGGGGCAAGCCAAAATGCACATTATTTTAACGCTTTTCGCCCCCGCTTTTTTGACTATATCAACGGTTTTCGCCGCCGTACCGCCCGTTGCAAGCATTACGTCGGTGACGATAACGTCCCTCTCCGCAATGTCAAAGGGCAATTTGGTATAATATTCCACCGCGTCTTTTGTGTCGGGGTCGCGGAAAATTCCCACATGCCCGATTTTCGCGGCGGGGACGAGCTTTACCGCACCGTCCACCATGCTGAGACCCGCCCGCAGCACGGGTACAAAGGCAAGCTTTCGCCCCGAAATAACCTTGGTTTTCGCGATAGCAAGCGGGGTCTGGACTTCCACCGTTTTGAGGGGCAGGTCGCGGGTCGCCTCGTAGCACATCAGCATAGCCGTCTCGGAAACAAGCTCCCGAAACTCCTTAGAGCCTGTGTTGATGTCCCGCAAAAGGGAGATTTTATGCTGCACGAGAGGGTGCTCGATAATTGTAACGTTATTCATATCAATAGCCATAGCAAAGTTCCTTTCAGTCAAAATTTGGAATATTATTCTCAATATTGGTAATTTGGTTCACACGCCGCTGATGTCTGCCGCCCTCGAATTGGGTGTTCAGGAACGTTTCAACGATTTCCTTGGCAACCCCCGCGCCGATGACACGTCCGCCCATGCAGAGGACGTTGGCATCGTTGTGCAGTCTGGTATATTTTGCCATATAGCTGTCGGTACACACCGCCGCGCGGATACCCTTAACCTTGTTAGCCGCCATGGAAATGCCGATTCCCGTGCCGCAGACGAGTATGGCGTACTCGGCGCTGCCTGCCGTCACGCGGGCGCAGACTTCCTCCGCCACAAGGGGGTAATCGCAGCTTTCGCCGTTCATACAGCCGAATTCCGCGTAGGGGATATTATTTTCATCAAGCCAGGCGGTGATTTCCTTTTTCAGGGAATAACCCGCGCCGTCGCTGCCAATCGCAATCATAGTTTTCCTCCAAAATAAAATTATACTTACATTATAGCACAAAAACTCTTTAAAATCAAGGGTTTTGCACCCGTAATTTTTAATTGGTACGGTTTATGTAGGGCGGGGGCTCGCTCCCGCCTATTATATACGTGTACATCAAGGCGGGAGCAAGCCCCCGCCCTACAGCTGTTTTTCTGCCTTGGTGATTTCAAGGTACGCCGCCTCCAGTTTGTCGGGGGGGTACATCTCTTTCCCGAACGCCGCCGCGCAAAGGCTTGTCCCAAGCTGTAAACGCAGCGCGGGGGGGGCGGGCTGAAACCGTTCCCCGATGAGAAGTTCCGCGCCGTCGCCTACGGTAACAACGTCCCCGGAAAGGCTTTCAAGCTCCCGTTTCAAGCCGTCGAGAGGCATTATTCTGTCGGGGGCGAGACGTTCTACAGTCCTGCCGTCGGAACGGAAAACGCCGCAGTACACCAAGTCAAGCCGAGCCGCCATAACCGCGCAGATAACGCCCCGGTGCAGAACCGCGTTGTACGCCAGAGATTCGAGGGTGGAAACCCCAACGCAGGGCTTGCCGAGGGCGAAACACATCGCCTTTGCCGCCGCGACGCCGATGCGCAGACCCGTATACGACCCGGGTCCGACCGAGACGGCTATTCCGTCAACGTCCGCAAGCTCCAGACCCGCGTTTTTCAACACGTCCCTGCAAATGGGCAAAATTACCTGTGAGTGGGTGAGCTTAGTGTACACCGTGGTTTGCGCCAGCACGCGCTCCTCCGTAGAGGCGGCGGCGGAGGCGATTTTCCCCGAGGTGTCAATTCCTAAAATTGTCAAAACGCTCATCTCCCTCCACGGTAATTTCCCGCCTGTCGCCGCCCAAATGCTTAATGGTAATATTTACCACGTTTTTCGGCAGGCAGCCCTCAATATTTTCCGTCCACTCGCAGACGATAACCGCGTCCTCGGACATATAATCGTAAAAGCCCGTCGTTTCGAGAGCCTCGGCGTTCATTATGCGGTACATATCAAAATGGTAAATTGTGACATTTTCCCCTCGGTACTCGTTCACAAGGGCGAAAGTGGGCGAGGAAACCTCGTCGGGAAGTCCCGCGCCCACCGCGAGACCCCGTGTAAATGTAGTTTTCCCCGCGCCCAGTCCCCCGCGGTAGGCGACGATGTCCCCACCGCGGAGAAGTCCGCCTATTTTTTGTGCAAATTCAATAGTTTCCTCGGGAGAATTTGTGCATATTTTCAGCATTAACGCCCCTCCCCCTGCTCCTCGCGGACGTCGATAATCCGAAAACTTTCGCAGAAAAAGCTGATGTCGTCGTCCTCCAAAGAGCAGATGCGGTAGCACATATTGTCCACGGGGGCGGTGGTTACCCGCATAATGTCAAAGCCCGTCAGCGGGGTAACGTTGTCGGTGCAGCCGATTTCAAAGCGGCGGACGTTCTCGAAAATAATGTCCGCGGCGAAACCGCCGCCCTCCTCGGTGTAAAAGGTCATCATCACGTGGGGGACCATTTCTCCCCGCCCGTTGAGACCGCTGTAGTACTTAAAATCGCCGAAAGAGTCGAAGTTGTACCAATAAAAATCGAAAGAGCGGTCGCTGATTTGCTCGATGCCGTAGATGTTTTTGAAATTCCGCCGCAGTCGGCAGTTGTCCTCGGGCAGTACCATTTTTTTCCACATGCCGCGGTTGTGAGGCTCGAAACCCTGTTTTGTGTACCAAGGAATAAGGCTGTCCTCGCAGAAAAGCTGGACGCTCAGCTTGTTGTCCCCCGACTGGCAGAAGTACACCAGGCGGGTGACGATTTGCTCGCCGATGCCCTGTCTGCGGTAGTCGGGGCGCACGCAGATGCCGCTCATGACCGCCGCCGTCAAGCCGTCGGAGGCAACCCGTCCCAGACCCACCAGCTTATAGCCGTCGTAGGCGTACACCGAGTAAAAGCTGTTTTTGTTGGCGCGGTCGATGTCCTCGTCCGTATAGCCAACCAGCCCGTACCATTCCAGCGCGCGGTACAGGCTTATTATATCGTCCTCCTCGCGAGGTTCCGAAAAGTAATCTATCTCCACTTAAAATTCACTCCCCCAAAATTAATATTTCAGAAATGAAAATTTTACATTTTATTCATTAAGCAACCTCGTGCCGATGTTGTCGATGTGCAGCTCATGGACTTCCCAAGCCTTAAGACCCATTCTGTCCAAGGCGAACCGCAGTTTCCCGCAGAAATACTCGTTGTCTGCGTCCACGATCGACATTATGGACGGTCCCGCGCCGCTTAGGTACGCCGCATACGCTCCCAAACTGTACGCCGTGTCGAAAACCTCCTTGCCCCTGTCAATAAGTTCCAGTCGGTAGGGCTGGTGCAGACGGTCGTTGACGGCGGTTTTCAGGTTTTCGTACTTCCCCGTAAGCAGCGAGGCTGAAAAAAGCGCGGCTCGGGAAAGGTTATAAACCGCGTCCCTATGGGAAATTTCCGCAGGGAGACAGGCTCGCGCCTTATCGGTTTTCAGCTCGAAGTCGGGGATTGCCACCACGAATTTCAGCGTGGTAAAAACTTCCTGTTTCACCCAGTGAACCCGTTTTCCGTCAAAAACAGCGGTGACAATTCCTCCCAAAAGGGCGGGAGCGGTGTTGTCGGGGTGACCCTCGATCTGCGCCGCCAAGTCCACCAAATCGTCAAGACCCATTGGCTCGCCGATAAGTTTATTCGCACCCACAAGTCCCGCTATAATGCAGGCTGAAGAGCTGCCCAGCCCCCGCGCCATGGGGATATTGTTAACCTGACGGATAGTCAGCCCGGGCAGCTTTTTGCCGCAGATGCCGTACAGAACGCGCGCCGAGTCGTACACCAAATTTGACGCGTCGGCGGGAACAGCCGCGCCGTCGAGGCTTTCGATAAAAATGCCGTCGCTTTCCTCCATGTCGACATAGTTGTAGTAATTCAGCGCAAGCCCCAGCGCGTCAAAGCCTGCGCCCAAGTTCGCGCTGGTGGCGGGAATTTGAATTTTTATCATTTTTAACCTCTTTAATCCAGTTCAAGCACCCTAACCGTTGCGAGGATTTCCCCGCCTTTGGTTTTGAATTTTTCAGCCGCCTTGTCGAAGTCACGCTCGGGCATGGCGTTTACAATAAATGCCAATTCGTCGGCGGGCTGACCGTCGCGGTAAATGTACTCAACGTCACCGAAAGCGGAGGCGATTTTTGCCTTGCCGCTGCCCTTTGAGCGGACGTACATGGGCACAACGTCGTCCTTATAGTCGGCGATAAAGCTGTTGTCGGCGCTGTCCTCCCAAACTTGGGAAATGGACGTGCCGCTCATTTTCGCCGCGTCGATGACATCCGCCACAATCGCGCTGGCAGTGGGGAGCTTGCCTGCGCCCCGACCGTAGAACATCACCTCGTCAACCGCGTCGCCGTACACCATAATGCCGTTGAAAACGTCGGAAATGTGGGAAAGCTGGTTTCCGCCGCAGACGAACGCGGGGCGCACCATGGGCAGGATTTTGCCGTCCTCGGTGCGTTTAACCGAGCCGATGAGCTTTATCGCGCCGCCCCAGCCCTCGGCGTAGTAAGCGTCCTCAAGGGTCAGCTTGGTAATGCCCTCGCAGTACACCCAATCGGGGTAGACGTGCTTGCCGAACGCCAGCGAGGCGAGTATGCAGATTTTGCGGCAGGCGTCGTGCCCCTCGATGTCGGCGGTGGGGTCTTTTTCGGCGTACCCCAGTTTCTGCGCCATGGCGAGGGCGTCCTCGAAAGTCATCTGCTCCCGTATCATTTTCGTCAGGATAAAATTGGTAGTACCGTTCAAAATGCCCGCGATTGCGGAAATATCGTTACCCGCGAGGCACTGGTGCAGAGGTCTGATTATGGGAATTGCCCCTCCCGTGGACGCCTCGAAAAGGAAGTTGCAGCGGTGTTCCGCGGCGGTTTTCAGCAGTTCCGCGCCCTTTTTGGCAACCAGTTCCTTGTTGGAGGTAACGACAGATTTTCCCAATTCAAGGCATTTTTTGGTATAAGTATATGCGTCGCCAACGCCGCCCATGACCTCCGCAACTATAGTTACTTCGGGGTCGGAGGCGATTTCCTCAAAATTTTTGGTAAATTTTTCCGCATAGGGGCTGTCGGGGAAGTCCCGAATATCGAGGATATACTTGATGTCAAGCTCCTTGCCCATTTTCTTTACAATTTTTTCCTTATTTTTGTAAAATAATTCCACCGTACCCGAGCCGACCACGCCGTACCCTAAAACCGCGATTTTTGACATTGTAAAAACTCCTTTTCCATATACTGTAAATCATTCGCCCGAAATGAATTTGACGTCCACCACGCCCGCAAGTGCTGCAATATCGTTCTTTAAGCCGTAGGCGTCGGCAGCGTCGCCGAAAAGCCGCACGGTTATGTTCACCGCCGCCACGCCGTCGATTGGCATATTTTGGTTGACGGTTATAATATTCGCGCCCTGCCTGTGAAACTCCGACAAAATCGAGGAAAGCACCCCCGGCTCGTCTTTCAGCAGGGCATAGTAGGAGATGATTTTCTGCGTAAGTTTTTCCTCGTAGGCGAAAACGCACTCCCTGTATTTGTAAAACGCGCTGCGGGAGATACCCACCCGTTTGCAGGCTGAGGCGGAACTTTTCTCCTCGCCGCAGGCAAGAAGTCTTTTCACTTCCAAAACTTTGGGGAAAATTTCGGGCAGCACGTCTGTACTGATAACGACAAAAGACGAAGTTTCCATATATCCTCCCGTCCTTGTGATAAAAACAAGTGTAGTCACTATACAAACAATTATACCATATTTTTGAGAGGTTTGTCAAGCGGGTACTTGCAATAACTTTTGGTGTGTAAAAAATATTGGCAAAAAATTTACAGTCTATACACAATGGTGAGGTAACGGGACTTCCCGACTTTAATGTTGCAGCCGCACCACGATAAACAAAGAAAAAAACAACAGTACCCCAAAGTTGGGGTACTGTATGAATTTTTCCGAAAAATTGGAATTAACCTTTAACAGCGCCGAGAGCCACACCCTCAACAATGTACTTTGAAATACAGAAATACACGATAACAACGGGAATAATCGAAATCAAAATTACCATGTAAATCATACCAAGGTCACTGTTACCGGAAAGCTGCATTGATTTCAGCTTTGAGATCATGATAGGGAGGGTCTGCATCTTTGCGTCTGTAAGAATAAGGGCAGGAGTAAAGAAGTTATTCCATGACGACACGAACGTGAAAATCAGCTGAACAGCCAGCGCGGGTTTCATCATGGGAAGGGCGATGCCGTTAAAGGTCGCGAACTCGTTCGAGCCGTCCACTCGCGCCGCCTCGATAACGTCGAGGGGCAGGGAGCTTTCGAGGTATTGTTTCATGTAAAAGAATACCGCCGGAGACGCCACCGCGGGGATAATCAGCGGCAGGAAATTGTTGGTAAGTTTCATGCTGTACACCAGCTTAATAAAACCAACCGCGGAAACCTGCGTAGGGATCATCATGATTACGAGAATGAAGTTAAACGCGATTTTCTTAAGTCTGAAATCGTAAACATGGATACCGTAAGCCGTCATTGCGGAGAAGTATGTAGTTACGAGACAGACGCTCGCCGCAATGATGAAACTGTTGAAAATTCCGTGGGGCAGGTCGATAGACGACGCATGGAGCGCGGCTTGCAAGTTCTTGCCGAAACTGCCGCTGGGTATCAGGCTGAAACCCGTTTGGAGCTGAGTGCCGCTCCTTGTGGAGTTTACGATAAGGAGAACGATAGGAAAGAGCGATATAAACGTTACGATTACCAAAAATACGTAAGAGAGAATCCTTGCGGCGCTCTGCTGGGTTTTTTGGCTTTTTGTTTCGTTAGCCTTAAAATAGTCCATGATTCGTCCTCCTCTTTGATTTTTTCATCGCCGGGTCTTGTTTAACCATAGTTTTATACACGATAAAACTGAGCACGCCGGTAATAACAAATATAATAACCGAAATCGCGCCGCCCTTGCCGTAATCCTTGGCGCTGCCTGTAACGACGTTGTTCAGCCACATAATGAGGGTTCTGGTTGACCCGTTGGGAGTACCGTTTGTGCCGCCGATGATCTGCGGTACGTCGTACATCTGAAGTCCGCCGATAAGGGAAGTAATGGCAACATAAACGAAGATAGGAGCAAGCAGCGGAAGAGTTATCTTAAAGAATACCTGACTGCCGTTTGCGCCGTCGATGGACGCAGCCTCGAACAGGCTTTGGTCGATACCCATAATACCCGCCATGAGCATGATAGTTGTATTACCGAACCACATAAGGAAGTTGATAAAAGCAACAACGCCTCTTGACGCGCCTACGCTCTGAAAGACGACAAAGTCCGGGCTGATAAGCGTTTTGCACAGCATTCCTACCGGTCCAATCTCACTGAACATAACGTAAAACAGCATAGAATAAGCCGCCGCCATGATGAGATTAGGCATATAAATTACTGTTTTGAAAAATCTTTGTCCCTTTATTTTAAGTCTTGCCGAGGTAAAGATAACCGCCAGCAAAAGTGAAAAAACGAACTGAGGTACAGCGCCCAAAATCCACATTATCATTGTATTCTTGGTATATTCGAGTATCTCATACTTCCCTTCGTTAGCGGTAAACAGCTTTGCATAGTTATCTAAGCCGACAAAGTTAGGTCCTATTGTGGTAAGACCCTGATTATAGTTTTCAAAGAAACTGTAATAAAAAGTCGTTATCATTGGATAAAACGAAAAAACAGCATATACAAGAAAAAACGGGAGAATGAAGATATATCCCCATTTCGCATAGCTTATTGACTTATGCTTTCTCATCATGCAAACTCCTTTCCATAATCGTAATAAAATAATAATATTAAATATATAAAGAGGCGAGGCGGGAATTTACGCCTCGCCTCTTTTAACCGGGCAACTAAATATTTTATTTACGATTTTAGTCGTGAGTGATCTGAGGAGCTCTCTCGCTGAGAGTAATATAGAAGTTACTCATAGCTGTATCCTCGTCGCAAACGCCCTGGAGGTACTCAAGGTAGGAGTTGGGGAGATCCTCGTTAAAGGTCTGGTCGTACTGAGTGTGGAGCTTGGGATCCCAAGTAATATCCTTAGCACACTCCGCAAGCATCTTGATGTGGTTCTGACCGCCGAGGAAGTCAAATCCGTAGCTGTCGTCGTTAGCGTACTTGTCAACAACGTTCCTGTTGTTGGGGAACTCGTTGGCGTCGGAAAGGATCTTATCCATAATTTCCTCGTTAGCTGTGAAAGCGTTCATAAGGTCAGCAATAACAGCCTCGTTGTCGCTGCCTGTAGCAGCCATGAGCCATGTGCCGCCCCAGAAGTGAGCCTGAGGACCTACGCAGATGCCCCAGTCGCCGCTTGTCTGCTCCTGAGCAGTACCCATTGAGAAGTTGAAGTACCAAGCAGGTCCGATGCAGCACATCATCTTGCCGTCTGTACCCATCTGAGCCTGTTTCTCGTCAGCCCACAGACCGTAAGTCTGAGACCAGCCGTTGTCAACGTACTTCTTAGCCTGAGCAGCCCACTCGCTGAATGCGGGCGTCAAGGAGAACTTGTCGCCGTTAAGGTAGCTTACGTCGGAGTTGTTGGCGAATGTTCTGTATGTCTCCAGAGGGGAGGCAAACATTACATAGCCCTTATCCGCAGCTTTCTGAGCAACCTCGTCAACCTTATCCCATGTGGACAGAGCCTCCTGTACCGCATCGGGATCGTCTGTACCGAGAACGTCCTGAGCGATAGAACGTCTGTAGATGAATACCGAGGGGTTACACTGCCATGAAACGCCCTTCAGAACGCCGTCCGCGCTGGACGCAGCCTTGTAGGTGTAGTCATATCCGACGTCCCACTGCTGAACGCCGAGCTTTGTAACATCCTGAGTAAGGTCTGTGTTGGCGTACTTAAGAATGTAGTCAGCCTCAGCGAGGAAGATGTCAACCTTATCGTCGGCAGACGCGGATTCCTGATTCATAAGAGCCTGGTCGAGAGCTGTCTGATAAGCGCCGCCCTCGTTAGCAACTTCGATCCAGTTGAAAGTTACTCCCTCGGGAGCTTTGTAGTAAGCCTCTACATACTTTCTGAAGTCGCCGTTCCAGCAGTAGATGTTGAGAACCTTGCCCTCGCCCTCGGGGAGAACGAGAGTACCTGTACCTGCGCTCTGAGCGTCAGCGTAAGCGTCGCCGCTTGCAGCGGGAGCGTCTGCGCCGTCGTCGGCGGGAGTGCTGTCGCCGTCGTTGTTAGCGGGAGCAGCAGTTGTTGTGTCTCCGTTGCCGGAGCTTGTGTCGTCTGTGGCGTCGTCGCCCGAATTACAGCCTGCGAGCATGGTTCCAGCACATGCGAGAGCTGCAAGAAGAGCAATGTTTTTCTTAAAATTCTTCATTTGGTTTTTCCTCCTTAAAATAATATTATATTAATTAAATAATATAATAAACTTGTTTTTCACCGGTTAATATTCTTAACCGACGAGCCTTCTATGAAACGGCCGTCGACCACCGCAGTGGGTGCGTCTTCGGTAATTTCCTTTCTGATCAGCGCGATAAGCAGCCTTGCCGCCTCCGCGCCTATGCGGTTTGTGTCCTGCTCGAAGGTTGTGAGCCTCGGGTGCAGAACCTTTGACAGGTGAATTCCGTCGTACCCCGCGATTGAAATA